>NZ_JBNNIW010000011.1:0-139379 GCF_050269715.1 Halomonas sp. NPDC076908
TGGTTGATAGGCACGGTGTGGAAGCGCTGCAAGGCGTTGAGCTAACGTGTACTAATGGCCCGTGAGGCTTGACCCTATAACACCCAAGGGGTCTGGTCGTGATGATAACGTAGGTTGAGAGATCAACGAAAAGACGGATACGCAGCGTGTGGCTCAGGCAACAGCCTGGGCGGCAGGCGATGAGACGATCACAAACAGCATGATGTACATTAAAAGTTACGCCTGACGACCATAGCACGCGTGAACCACCTGATCCCATGCCGAACTCAGAAGTGAAACCGCTTAGCGCCGATGGTAGTGTGGGGTCTCCCCATGCGAGAGTAGGTCATCGTCAGGCACTTATTATGAAAAATCCCCCGGGGCTTACGCCTTGGGGGATTTTTTTTGGGCAAAACTAAAACAGGTGCGGCTATCAGGCTAGAAGCTAATTGTAGGAGGGCGCTTTAGCGCGCGAAGGGCGCCGAAGGCGCCCCGATGTTATCGGTTTGGGAGCCTAAGCAGTTGCGAGCTAAAGCTACCTCCCACGGTGCATCAATCAAGCTGGGAGCCAAATCACTTACCCCATGATGCGCTCCAAGCTATCAGTAACTTTTAGGCTTTATCCCTACGATGCTGGCACTGCCCACCCGCCCAGGTTTCATAAATAGCGCGGTCGTCAGCTAGCATCATTAGCGCAAACAACCGCTCTCCAAGCGTCGTGCAATGACTGATACGTCGAGACAGCAGCGATGTTGCCTGGGTGTCAATCACCACAAAGTCAGCTTCAAGGGTTGGCGCCAACTGACCGATATGGCTATCCAGCGAGAGAGCCTTGGCATTGCCCATGGTTAAGCCATAAAACCCCTGCCATGCGGTAAGGGGCTGTCCGCCTAGTTGACCCACTTGATAGGCTGCTTTAAGCGTTCCAAATCCCGATAAATCAGTACCTGCGCCGATATCACTGGCAAAGGTAAATGCCATGCCCGTTTGTTTGGCTGCTTCCCGGTCGAATAACCCGCTACCCAGAAAAAGATTGGAGCTGGGGCAAAAGGCAATATTGGCGCCTCGATCCGCCAAACGCGTGCGCATACCGTTATCAAGATGAATGCCATGGGCGAAGGTGCTACGGGGCCCGACTAAGCCTGCCTCCTCATACACGGCCAGGTAGTCACGGCTGCCTGGGAACAGTTCGGCTACCCAGTCGAGCTCACCGCTGTTTTCAGCCAAGTGTGTCTGTAACCAAAGGCTAGGGTCATTACGTAAGAGGGCGCCGGCAGCGTCCATTTGCGTTTTAGTTGAAGTCGGCGCAAAACGCGGTGTGACGCTATAGCCCAGGCGGCCATTGCCGTGCCAGTCCTCGATCAGTCGTTCGCTGTCAGCAATGCCTGATGCACCGTCCATCAACGCCTCTGGCGCATTACGATCCATCAATACCTTGCCCACCAGCATGCGCAGCTGGCGTTTTTGGCAGGCGGTGAAAAATGCATCTACGGAGCCGGGATGGCTAGAGCCGAATACCTGGGCAGTGGTAGTGCCCGCGCGTAGCATCTCATCCAAAAAAGCGTTAGAAAGCGCTTCAGCATGGGCATGATTAGCAAAGCGACACTCTTCAGGAAAGGTGTAGTCGTTTAGCCAGTCAAGCAGTTGGCGGCCATAAGACGCCATGATATCCAGCTGCACATAGTGCACATGGGTATCGATAAACCCCGGCATAATCAGCTTGTCACGATAATCGAGAACGTCAGCACCTTTGGGTAGTGAAGGTGAGAGTTCGGCGAAATGGCCGACGGCATGAATATGCTGGCCTTTCAACCAGAGCAGTCCGTCGCCGTAATGCTCTAAGCTGCCCGGTTCGGGGGTATTGCCATCGCCAGGGTCACGGGCAAAACTAATCAATTCGGCACGAATAAACGTATCAGCAGAAGAATTCATATTAACTCGGGGTCGTCGGAGAGTCGGTCATTAACGTTCGCAGTGCCTGGGAGTCAAGACCGCGGTTTTCTTGCGAAGAGGGCGTGTCCGTTAGCCAAAGCAGTTCAGCTACCACCGTTAAAGCAATCGCATAGGGCGTTTTATTACTCAGCTTAGTAGCGTGGATGCGCCCGATGGGGCATCGCACCCGCGCGATTTGATCGGCGGAGTAACCATCGCGCTTAAGGCGTCCTTCAAAGCTAGCCCATTTGCTGTCCGAACCAATCAGCCCAATTGATGCGATGTTATCTTGCGCGATCAGCGCTTTGATCAACGCATAGTCTTCATCGTGGTTGTGCGTCAATACCAGCGCGTGGGTACCTGTAGGCAAGGCGGCAACACTTTGCTGTGCATCCTGGAGTGAATAACAGCTAAGTCGCGGCTGCTGCTGTTCAGGAAATGCATCGCTACGGCTATCGTACCAGTTCAACTGCCAGGGCAGCGGCGCACTTAGCTTTACAATTTGCTGCCCTACGTGGCCTGCACCAAAGATCGCAATGTGCGTTGTAGTGCCTGGAAAGGCTTCCAAAAGGATATTAACGAACCCACCACAGCACTGACCGCTTCGTCCGCCCAGAGAGAAGGCTTCCAAGCTGATGCCGTAGCGCTGCTCTGTCAAACAAGCGCGTGCAGCGCTAATGGTTTGCCACTCAAAGGTACCGCCACCTAGCGTATCGAAGATATCATCGTCGGTGATCACCATGCGTGCACCAGGCTCCCGGGGAGTGGAGCCTGCGCTGGTTACCTGAGTTGCTAGCACATGGGGTATGCCGTCGCGCTGTAAGCGGTGTAGCGCCGCATGCCAGCTTTCTGGGTTGTGACTAGAACTCACAGCACTTTCTTCCTGATAGCATTGGCGGCCAGCATGACCCGCTCCGGCGTGGCAGGTGTATCTAAGTGGGGTGAGGTAGCGTAATCAGTCAGGCTTGATAGTGCGTCACGTAGCGCCGACCAGACACAAATGCCCAGCATAAAAGGGGGCTCGCCCACTGCTTTTGAACGGTAGAGACTGGCCATGGAGTTAGGGTGCCCCTCCAGTAGCGCGACATTAAAGATAGGCGGTAGGTCGCCAAAGGTAGGAATTTTATAGGTTGCCGGACCATCGCTGACCAGCACACCTTTGTCGTTCCACTTAAGCTCTTCACTGGTCAACCAGCCCATTCCTTGAATAAAGCCGCCCTCCACCTGGCCAATATCAATGGCGGGATTTAGTGAATCTCCCACGTCATGCAAAATATCGACACGGTCTACCTGGTACTCCCCGCTCAAGGTATCCACGCTCACTTCTGCCACTGCCGCGCCAAAGGCGTAGTAGTAAAATGGCCGACCCTGACCAATAGAGCGATCGTAGTGAATAAGCGGTGTGGCGTAGAAACCTTTTTCAGAAAGAGAAATGCGATTGAGGTAAGCGGTTTGAACTAGCTCGCCCCAGGGAATGCGTCGCTCACTTTCGCCAAGCCCGGCCACCAGCATGCCATCTTCCAAGCGCATGCCTTCACGGTCTAGGCCTGCGGTAAAGTGCTCAGCAGCGAAGTCAAAAAGACGCTCTCGTAGTTTGCTGGCCGCATCGCGGGCTGCCATACCATTTAAATCAGCGCCGCTCGAAGCAGCAGTGGGAGAGGTATTGGGCACTTTATCGGTGCGGGTCGCAGTAATCCGCACATTATCTACATTTAGGCCTAGTTCACGTGCCACCACTTGACAAATTTTAGTGTGCAGGCCTTGACCCATTTCGGTACCGCCATGATTGATCATAACGCTGCCGTCGGTGTAGACATGCAGAAGGGCACCCGCCTGATTCAGGTGCTGGGCAGTAAACGAGATACCAAATTTGACTGGGGTGAGTGCTAGACCTTTTTTAATCACAGCGCTATTGGCGTTATATTGTGTGATGGCTTCACGCCGTTGCCAGTAATTACTGTCGTTTTCTAGCGTTTCAACCAGTGTATGGAGCAACTGTCGTTGGTCGACTTGCTGACCGTAATGGGTGACTTCGCGGCCATCGCGGTAGAAGTTACGTTTACGCACCGTCAGCGGGTCTTCACCAATCTGGCGGGCAATATCATCCATCGCCCCTTCGATAACCATCATGCCCTGAGGACCACCAAAACCACGAAACGCCGTATTGGAAGCAGTATGGGTTTTTGCTCGGTGCCCAATAACCCGGGCATCACCTAATGAGTAGGCGTTGTCAGCATGAAACATGGCGCGATCGACAATGGCATCGGAGAGATCCGGCGAGTAGCCGCAGTCACCGATCACGGTGATCTCACCGCCTTGAATAATGCCCTGGTCATCAATTGCTAACCGGTATCGGTTATAAAAAGGGTGGCGTTTCCCCGTAGCGCGCATATCTTCACTGCGCGGCAAGCGCAAGCTAATTGACTTACCCGTGCGACGCGCGAGAATGGCCGCGATGCATGCCCATGGCGATGCTTGAGTTTCTTTGCCACCGAAACCTCCCCCCATACGTCTTACTTCCACTGTCACCGCATGAAAAGGAATATCCAATACTTCAGCCACTAACTTCTGGGTTTCGCTTGGGTGCTGATTAGAGGTGTGGACGATAACGCCTTCATCCTCGGTAGGATGGACAACGCACGCTTGGCCTTCCAGGTAGAAGTGTTCTTGTCCGCCAACAAATAACTCCCCTTCAATAACCTGTTTCGCTTGAGCAAGCGCCTGTTGCCAATCGCCTCTAATTTGAGTGTGGGATGGGCGGACAAACTCTTCGCGTTCCGCGGCAGTAATAGGATTTAAGCTGGCGGGCTGCTCATCAATCACCACCGTGGCTAGTTTTACAGCGCGGCGAGCCGCCTGCAGTGACGTAGCCGCTACCGCGAATAAGCATTGGCCCGCGTAGCTGATTTCTTGATCGACAAAAATGGGATCGCCAGGAAAAACCGGTCCAATATCGGTATGCCCTGGCACCTCATTGAAGGTGATTACATCGACAATGCCTGCCGCGTGTCGCACCTTCGCAAGATTCAATTGCGTTAAGGTGCCGTGAGCCACAGGAGAAAGGCCCAGCGCCACATGAAGTGCGCCAGCGGGGAGTACTAAGTCATCGATATAGGCGGCCTTGCCGGTAACATGTTTTTCAGCGCTTTCATGGAAGCTCGAACTCCCCGCTTGCCGATGACCGCTGCTATCTACTGTATGACGGGCCAGAGGGGCGGCCCCTTGAATATGATCGTGTAATTCACGGCGGGCGCGACTGCTATCGCCGTCCAGTTTAGTGAGCGTACGCATGGAGCATCACCTCTTGGTCGGGCGTTGAGAGAGAAAGAAAGAGGCGTTCAAGCAGGTTTTTAGCCGCCTGTTGACGATAATGCTGGCTGCCGCGTACATCACTCATGGGCTGGAAATCCTCGTCGAGTGCCTGCTGAGCAGCGCGAAAAGCCTCAGCAGTAATGGGCCTGCCTTCGAGCATTGCCTCAGCAGCCAGAGCGCGTTTGGGTATCGCCGCCATACCGCCGAATGCAATTCGTACATCGCGTAAGTTGCCTTGAATAACGCGGTAACTGAAGGCGCCAAGCACTGCCGAGATATCATCTTCACGACGTTTAGATAATTTCCACACACGCAGCTCGCTGTTTTGAGTCGGTTGCGGCACAAAGATCCGTGAGACGACTTCATCCACGGCTAATACGGTCTGTTTATAATCCAGGAAAAAATTCTCAATCGCTATGCGACGATTGCCCTTTACGCTAGCCAGTTCTACTTGGGCGCCTAACACGAGCAGCACCGGCGGTGTATCACCGATGGGGGAGGCGTTGGCGATATTGCCCCCCAGGGTGCCTTGGTTGCGAATCTGCTGAGAGCCTAGACGATGCAACAGATGGGCGAAAGCAGGGAAGTGCTCCTCAAATAGTGGCTCGAGCTGGGTATAAGTGACCCCCGCGCCTATCCACCAGCCGGATTGTTGCTCCAGTGTTGCTTTTTCGATGGCTAATAGCTCGGCAACGCGTGTTATATCGATTAGTTGGTCTAGGCGCTTTAAACGCTGGGTGCTTTCAAGCCACAAATCAGTTGCGCCTGCGACGAGTCTTGCTTGCGGCGCTTTAAGGCGCAGTTGCGTTAATGCTGCTAGCGAGTCGGGCTGGGCAAAAAAAGTGTCTGTGGCAGCAGGATCAAGAGATTCTGAGTTGCACTCGGAGGCTGGCAATGCAGCGTCATACCATTGTGGTCGCTCAAAGGGTATATCTTGCATGCGCAGCGCTGCATCACGGATAGGGCGATAGCCCGTACAGCGGCATAGGTTGCCCCCCAACGTCGCTTCAAGGCGTTCTGGCGTTAGCGGCGCAGGGCGTTGTATTAGGTCGTTATGCAAGGTAAACAGCGACATAACAATGCCCGGTGTGCAAAAGCCACATTGACTACCATGACACTCAATCATTGCTTCTTGTGCTGGGTGCAAGGGGCTATTTTTTGCCAAACCTTCAACGGTGATTAGATGTCGCCCCTGTAATTGATGGGCTGGGGTAATGCAGGCATTCACGCTGTTAAACGATTGCGCATTGGCTACAGGATCACCAATAGCGACGGTGCATGCGCCACAATCACCTGAAGCGCACCCCTCTTTGGTGCCTGTACGGCCCAAATGCTCACGTAATAGCGTTAAAATACTGGTGTCTGGTGAAGCATTACACCGCTGAGGGGTTCCATTGAGCAGGAACGCAATCGTTGCCATGCCAAACTCCACTGTAATTGTATAGACTCGGCTTGTATTGACCGATCGGTCAATGTTCTTTGAGCTTGGGACAAAATGCGTCACCTTGCAAGTATTTACTCGCTGCACAGTAGTGGGGCAAGCTAGTAAGTAATGCCAACTTTTGGGGCGAAAACACTTTAATTAATTCGTTTCTTCACTCTTCCAAGGAACCCTGTTAATGACCGCCGTTTCAACTTCACATGACAGTCCAAGCCGGGAAAGGATAGAGAAGAGTATTCTAGCTGCCGCTGAACAAGTGTTTTCTCAGCACGGCTACCGCGGGGCTAGCTTGCAAGTGATCGCTGATCGGGCTGGTCTCCCTAAGGCGAATATTCTTTATTATATGGGCAGCAAGCAAGCGCTCTATGTACGGCTGCTTAACCGCATGATGTTCCGATGGAATGAAGTATTAGAAGACATTACCCCTGACAGTGATCCGGCGACGGTATTGAGTGAGTTTATTCGCACCAAGATGGTGCTTGGTCAGCGCTATCCTCAAGGCTCTAAGCTCTTTGCCGCTGAAATTTTAGCGGGAGCGCCGTTCCTAAATGATTATCTAGCCGGTGAATTACGCGACTGGGTAGCCTCTCGTGCTGCAATTATTCGCCAGTGGTCGGCGCAAGGTAAAATGGATGACGTTGATCCGCGCTGGCTGATTTTCCTAATATGGTCTTCCACTCAACACTACACTGAATATAGCGCTCAGGTGAGCGGTATTCTAGGTCGAGATACCTTGAGCGACGATGACCTTGAGTCAATATCGGCATTCCTTGAGCACGTTATTTTAAAAGGCTGTGGCATACCGCAGCCTGTTGTGAAAGCACATCGGCTGGAAAAGTGAACGCTAATGAGTGTGCTTCCGATTGATCAGCATCTTGATCACGTAAAAGATGTCCTGGCCTCACACAACCGTCTTATGCTCATTGCCCAACCGGGGGCGGGTAAGACAACTCGGGTTCCGCTGAGTTTATTGGCGAGCCATTGGGCTGAGGATAAAAAACTGCTGCTGTTAGAACCTCGCCGAGTGGCTGCTCGTTTAGCGGCTACGTTTATGGCTCAGCAGTTGGGGGAGGCCGTGGGTCAGACGGTTGGTTATCGCATGCGTGGTGATAGCTGTACCAGCGCGCAAACCCGTTTAGAAGTCGTGACTCAAGGCGTACTAACGCGGATGCTTCAGAATGATCCGTTGCTTGAAGGCATCGGCGGGATTATTTTCGATGAATTCCACGAGCGAAGTTTAGAAGCCGATGTGGGTTTAGCGCTGGCGTTAGATGTGCAAGCGAGTATTCGTGAGGATTTGCGCCTATTAGTGATGTCAGCAACCTTGGATGTAGAAGCGCTAATGGGCGTGCTTGGTGAGCAGGTACCTATCATCGAGTGCCAAGGCCGCCAATATCCTGTGACGACGTTTTATCGTCCGCCATCACATCAACAGGAGGGGGTTAACCACACGCTACAAGTGATTAACGAAGCACTTTCAATGCCGGATACCCAAGACATACTGGTTATTCTGCCAGGCGTTGCTGAAATAAACCGGTTAGTAGAAGTATTGAAAAAAGGGTTACCCAACCTCGCTATAAGGCCACTACATGGCCGCATGAGCATCTCAGAACAGCAGGCGGCGCTGGCGGCAAATAGCGCACAACAACGGATTATTGTGTCTACTGCTATTACCGAATCGAGTATCACTGTAGAGGGTGTTAATGTAGTGATTGATGGCGGCTTGGAGCGGGTGCCGCTTTTCCAGCCGCGCACAGGGCTTACTCGATTAACCACACGACGCATCAATCGTGCGAGTGCTGATCAGCGCTGCGGGCGTGCCGGTCGACAATACCCTGGCAGTTGTTTTCGTCTATGGGCCCAAGAGCAGACACTAGTGCCCTATGGCGAGCCCGAAATAGTGCAGGCAGATCTTTCAGGCGTGGTTCTTGAGTTGGCGTGCTGGGGCGTGACATCGCCAAATGATCTGGCTTGGGTAACACCTCCTCCTAAAGGTGCATGGCTCAGTGGCCAGTCACTACTGGTGCAATTAGGTGTGTTAGACCAGGATCACAAGCTAACGGCGTTGGGTAGCCGCTGTGCCAAGTGGCCAGTCGCCCCGCGAATAGCGGTGATGCTTGAGCGTGCTGCTGGCCTCAAGGCGTTGCCACTTGCCTGTGGTTTAGCAGCACTGCTTGAGGGCCGCGAGACAACTGAGCGCTCACTGCATGATGCACTAGCCTTAAGGTTTCGCCAGCCTATGCGCTTTCCCATTTGGCAGCAAGAAGCGGTTAGGCTGGCAAAAAGGGCAGGCGTAGTGCTTGATGAGGCTGGCCTGGAGCCTCTTGGATCGCTATTGGCTCTTGCCTACCCTGATCGCATCAGTCAGCAAGTTAGTCCCGGTAAGTTTCGGCTCGCCAATGGCAAAACCGCCACGCTGCCGTCAAGCGACCCTTTAGCCCACCACTCCTATTTAGTTGCCGCTACATTAAACAGTGTTAGCAGTGAACAGGCGCGTATTGTTTCAGCGCAACCATTAACGCTGTCAGAGCTTTTGTCACTCTATCCGGCGATTAAGCAGTGGCAGTCGTGCATAACGTGGTCCCACGAGCAGGGGCGCTTAGTAGGCGAGGAAGTGCAAACGCATCTGGGGTTAGTGATTGCTAGACGACCTTTGGCTAATTTACCTGAGGAAGAGGTGGCCCAGGCGTTAATGAAAGCAATGCGCCAACAGCCTGGCCATCTCTTCGATGACAAGCTGCAGCAGTTGCGAGGAAGAATGGCACTACTGCGTAATAGTCTCGGCGATGAGTGGCCAGACTGGTCATGTGAGGCGCTTTTGGATTCGCTTGAGAATTGGCTAGCGCCCTATTTGCTGGGCATAACCCGCTTGAGCCAAATCGAAAAACTGCCGCTAGAGAGCTATTTACGCAATACATTAAGTTGGGAGCAGCAGAGTGAGTTTGACCAGTTAGCCCCGCTTGCGCTTGATGTCCCTAGTGGTAAGCAAGCCCGCTTGGATTACCTACCTTGCCTTAATGAACAGCCGCCTGTGTTAGCTTTAAAGCTCCAAGAAGCCTTTGGTTGGCAGGTAACCCCCACGATTGCCAAAGGCAGTGTGGTCGTGATGATTCATCTCCTATCGCCTGCGCGTCGACCGCTACAGGTGACACAGGATTTAGTCAGCTTTTGGCAAAATGGCTACCCGGAAGTGCGTAAAGAGATGCGCGGTCGCTACCCAAAACACCCTTGGCCAGAAGACCCATTAACTGCCGTAGCTACTGCTAATGCGAAGCCTCGAGTGCCGAGCAAATAAGATGTTTAACGCGCACGTCGCCATAGTACTTTTTCACACTCAATGACGAGATAGATCCCTATGCTGGTCAGTACAATGACAAGCCAATGAGCAAAGCGTAGCCCTTCACTAGCAAAAATGAGCTGCATAAAAGGTAAATAAGTGAATGCCATTTGTAGCAGCATGACCAAGCCAATCGCTAGCCACACCGGACGGCTACCGAAGATGCCACTTAATGAGCAGGTGCTATTAATCAAAAAGCGACTGTTAATCAAATAAGCAGCGCTTCCTGTTACCAGCATATTAACCGCACCTGCGCGTGCTAACGCAACGCTTTCGCCTTGAGCCAGCAGCCAGGAGAAGATGCCAAAAACGCTGGCAAGCAGCAATACCGATACAAAGACGACCCTCCATAGTAGAAACATGTCCAGCAATGCTGCGTTGGGATCGCGAGGCTTGCGCTGCATCAAATCGGCTTCACCCTGCTCAAAGGCGAGCGCTAAACCAAGTGTAATGGCCACCACCATATTGACCCACAGAGCCTGCAAAGGAGTAACCGGTAGAGTAGAGCCGGTTAGCACAGCCAGCATGATTGCTAGGCCCTGGGCGCCATTTGTCGGCAGTATGAATGTGATGGTTTTACGAATATTGTCGTAAACTTTACGGCCTTCCTGAATAGCATTGACGATGGTGGCAAAGTTGTCATCTGCCAACACCATTTCGGCGGCATCTTTGGCGGCTTGTGTGCCTTGAATACCCATAGCAACCCCCACATCTGCGCGTTTCAATGCAGGCCCATCATTAACTCCATCTCCTGTCATGGCGCATACCCCGCCGCGCGCCTGCATCGCTTTTACAAGCCTCAGTTTGTGTTCAGGTGATGCGCGGGCGAAGACATCAACTTCAATGATGATTTCTTCTAGCTGTTCATCCGACATTGCCTCAATCTCGCGACCAGTGACGGTGCGCTGGGTATTTGAAAAGCCAAGCTGTTTAGCAATCGCAAGGGCGGTGGCCGCATGATCCCCTGTAATCATGACAGGTCGAATGCCTGCAGCTAAGCACTGCTTTACTGATTCAATTGCTTCTTCACGGGGCGGATCAAGCAGGCCGATAATACCCAGTAGGGTTAACCCATCTTGCAACTGCTCATGTTCAAGTGGCTGATCGTCCGTTGCGGTAATTTCAGCAATGGCTAAGACCCTTAAACCACGAGAGGAGAGAGCATCAATACGCTTCTCCCATTCGCTACTCTCCAGTTTCAAAACGCCAGATGCGTCTCTTACTTGGCTACACATTTCTAGTAGCCGATCTGGTGCCCCTTTAATTAATATGCGTCGCTCTCCGTCAATATTGTGAACGGTGGCCATATATTTATGTTCTGATTCAAATGGAATGGCATCTAGGCGAGGATGATGTTGTCGTAATGGCTGAGCATGTATTCCAGCCTTTCCAGCGGCAACGACCAGTGCACCTTCAGTGGGATCACCGTGGATAATGAATGTAGAATTCTGGTGAGCCAGTTCGGCATCGTTGCAAAGGGTTGCAGCGCGCAGGAAGTGAATAAGTTCGATATGCTCATCAGCACTTATGACGTCTTTTTGGTCGGGGTCATTGTCATTGATCAGAGAAAAGTCACCTTCAGGAGCAAAGCCGATACCATCGATCTCGTAACGTGTACTTGCAAGCCAAATAGCCTGCGCCGTCATTTCATTACAGGTCAGCGTGCCGGTTTTATCTGAAAAAATGGTCGAAATAGAACCGAGTGTTTCGACTGCTGGGAGGCGGCGAATAATGGCATTTCGTTTCGCCATACTCTGTACGCCAAGAGCAAGGCCAATCGTTACAATGGCGGGTAGGCCTTCAGGAATAGCTGCTACTGCCAAGCCCACCGCGGCCATAAACATTTCGTCGATAGGCTGACCGTGAATAACGGTGCCCAGTAAGGCGGTAAGTCCAGCAGCGGCTAAAATAAATAGGGCCAACATCCGTCCGGCGCGATCCAACTGGCGCAAAAGTGGTGTTTTGAGCTGTTCAACACCGCGTAATAGCTCAGAAATTTTGCCAATTTCGGTATTACCACCCGTCGCTACCACTAAGCCTTTAGCGGTGCCCTGTACGACAATCGTTCCGGCATAAGCCATTGAGCTGCGCTCAGCAAGGTCGGCTTCTTGTAAAACAGGGGATGTTTGCTTCTCAACAGGAACGGATTCACCGGTAAGCGCTGCTTCATCAGTGCGACAACGTTTTGCTTCAATTAAACGCAAGTCAGCGGGTACTCGATCCCCACTTTCAATCAATACGATATCACCCGGAACCAGCACTTCAGCCGATATTGTACTGCGCTGACTATCGCGAACCACATTAGCTTGAGGAGAGAGCATATTGCGTATGCTTTGCAGTGCTTGTTCAGCTTTGCCCTCCTGTATAAAGCCGATCAGCGCAATGATCATGACGACGCCGAGAATGGCAGTCGCATCTAGTTGATGGCCTAAGAAGAGACTAGCGACCGCGGCCACTACTAAGATCAATATTAGGATATTGTTAAATTGATCTAAGAGGCGCTTGTACCAGAGGCGGCCTTGCTCTTGTTGAATTCTATTGTGGCCGCCTTGCGCTAGACGCTCGATGGCCTCCTTAGCGGATAAGCCATTAACTGTCGTCTCCTGAATAGCTAAAGCGTCATCAACGCTGCGGCTATGCCAGGAAGGATCGAGCGCCTCACTGCGAGAATAAGTCACCATCCGATACCCCGTTGCGGCCATAGAATGACTTCAGCATAGAGGATTTGTGCTGCAGTGCAGTGATCGAGAGCAAGGAAAGGGTGTGAAATTAAAAACTAAACAATAAACTTGTTAACTTCTTAGTCTTTTGCTGGTTCAGGAATCTCGCCAGGAATTCGGTAGCGAACACCCTCTGCTTGTTGCTCTTCATAACGCTTATTTTCATCTTCTGGCACCACGCCCAGCACGGTCTCTTGAGAGCCATCAGGCCAAGTGTAAGTAGTGCAACCTACTAAAAATAATAGTGGAGCGAGTGCTAAAAGAGGGGTCACACGTTTCGTACGGCGCTGCATTAACATATTCACTCCATGTGAGTAGGGCTATCGGTATGAGGAGACTATAGAGTGTCGTTTACCCGCTTGTAAATCGTTAGATTTCCTCCCACAGGCAGCGACGAAATTCATGCGAGAGTTGGGCCACGTTTTCAATACGCTGAAGGTGGGCATCGGTCAGGGTTTGGATCATGTCTTGGTAATACTGATTGAGATCATTGTGCTGAGGTAATCCACCATTTTTTGCAAAACATTGATTTAGCTTTTCACTACTTTCCGCCATTGCTTGAAAGAATTGTGCTTCCATTTCCATGGTTTGTGCCACATTCTCTAACCAAGCTAAGTGTATTTTAGCCAGCGGCAGTGAGCTTTTTAGCCATTGTTCATGCCAACACAAGAGAATCGGCTGACTGGCTTCAGCGACAGGATTGGAAGATATTTTCTCGGGGTAAGCCATGTCACTCTCCTGAGGGTATTGATAGGGCAGAGAAACGGAGACCGCGCACTGTTTTGTAAAATAATTATAGTCAAGCTTGGGGATTTTGACGGTATGGTGAAGGACTAAAGTACTGGTTCCAATGGGAGGCTTTATGTGGTCAATAGTAAGATCAGTTTTGGCTGCCCTGATAGGGGTGCAAAAGAATCAACGCCGTGAAGAGGATTTCACTAGCGGGAGGCCTGCAGCCTTCATTATAACGGGGGTGATCATTACGCTGATGTTTGTGTTGATACTCATGATGCTGGCTAATTATGCGGCTCGCTGAAAAGCGTTGACAGACATAAGTGTTGAAAGAGATGACGGATGGCACATATTTTCTATACTGCTAATATCCCATTAATCCTGACCTAATCTAAAGGCAGGAGATAACAACAATAAAACTGGAGGTTTCTATGCGATCAGCGTGGCGGTGGCTGTTAGCCATTTCCCTTACTGCAAGCATCTCGCAGGCCCAGGCGAACGGTTGGAATATGCCCGTGGGCGTGACGGATGTTAGCGCTGATATCTATGGCCTGCACATGACCATTTTTTGGATATGTGTCGTCATCGGCCTATTGGTTTTTAGCATTATGTTCTATTCGCTGTTTCGGTATCGCCATTCCAAAGGCGCGAAAGCTGCTAATTTTCACGAACACACCAGTGTCGAAGTGTTATGGACAGCTATCCCTATTTTGATATTGGTAGGTATGGCCATTCCAGCGACAGCAACCTTGAAAAATATGTATGACGCCTCAGATGCCGAGCTAGATGTGATGATCACTGGGCAGCAGTGGCGCTGGCGCTACGAATACTTGGGCGAAGATGTCGCGTTTAACTCAAGTATGAGCACACCGCGTGCTCAGATTCGTGGGGAAGAAGAGCGGGGTGAGCATTATCTTTTAGAAGTGGATCAGCCTTTAGTTCTGCCTATCAACCGTAAAGTAAGATTTTTGATGACATCCGATGATGTTATTCATTCCTGGTGGGTGCCTCAACTGGCAGTGAAACAGGACACTATCCCTGGGTTTATCAATGAAAACTGGGTGAAGATAAACGAGCCAGGTATTTATCGGGGGCAGTGCGCTGAGCTATGCGGTATGGATCACGGGTTTATGCCAGTGGTGGTGCATGCATTAGAAGAAGATGAGTTTGATAGCTGGCTTGCAGAGCGTAAAGAGGCGGCTGAAGAAGAGGCCATGGGCGCTGATCGTGAGTGGGAATTAGCTGAATTAATGGAGCGGGGCGAAACGGTGTATCAGGCGATTTGTTCTTCCTGCCATCAAGGCGAAGGGCAAGGCGTTCCTCCTGCTTTTCCAGCCTTAGCCGGTAATCAAGAGTTAATTGATGATCTAGATTGGCATCTTGATAAAGTGCTTAACGGGGTGTCAGGAACCGCAATGCCCGCTTTTCGTAGCACGCTTAATCCGGTTGAAGTGGCTGCCGTCGTAACCTATACACGTAATGCTTGGGGAAATGATACGGGCGATCTTGTACAGCCATCAATGGTGGTAGAGCAAATAGCCCAGTGATCTGCCAATTAATTGGTGACAACAATAATATCTTCGGAGAGTCGCATGGCGCCCAAACTTCCTCCTCATCATAATTTACAGCATAGCTCGACCGCTGTGGCAGATGGTCAAGCTCATCATGCCCATCCCGCGCCCCCTAAAGGGATTTTGCGCTGGTTGCTCACTACCAATCACAAAGAGATTGGTTCGCTGTATCTGATTTTCTCATTAACGATGTTTTTTATTGGCGGGATATTTGCGCTGGTAGTACGCGCAGAGCTTTTTCAGCCAGGACTGCAGCTGGTTAACCCTGAGTTCTTTAATCAGATGACCACAATGCATGGCTTAATTATGGTGTTTGCAGCAGTAATGCCCGCTTTTACCGGTTTGGCTAACTGGATGATCCCACTGCAAATAGGCGCGCCAGACATGGCACTGCCACGGCTGAATAATTTTAGTTTTTGGCTACTGCCGGTAGCATTCACGCTACTGCTTTCTACGTTACTTATGCCTGGAGGAGGGCCCAATTTTGGTTGGACTTTCTACGCACCTCTATCGACGACGTATGCACCGCCGTCTACTACTTTCTTTATTCTAGCGCTGCATATTGCGGGTATCAGTTCCATTCTCGGGGCCATCAACATCATTGCCACTATCTTGAACATGCGTGCACCCGGCATGCGTTTGATGGATATGCCACTGTTTGTATGGACTTGGTTAATCACTGCATTCCTACTAATTGCCGTTATGCCGGTATTAGCGGGTGTAATCACCATGATGTTAATGGATATCAATTTTGGAACTAGTTTTTTTGATGCGGCTGGCGGTGGTGATCCCGTACTGTTTCAACATCTTTTCTGGTTCTTTGGGCACCCTGAAGTCTACATTATGATTTTGCCCGCCTTTGGTATTGTGTCAGCAATTATTCCTACCTTTGCGCGTAAACCTTTGTTTGGTTATGCCTCCATGGTGTATGCCACCGCTGCTATCGCGCTGCTATCGTTTTTAGTCTGGGCTCACCATATGTTTGTTGTCGGCTTGCCGCTAGTGGCTGAGCTGTTTTTTATGTACACCACGATGCTCATTGCGGTGCCCACGGGTGTGAAGGTGTTCAACTGGGTTACTACGCTTTTCCGTGGCTCGATCAGTTTTGAGTCTCCGATGCTGTTTGCCCTTGCCTTTGTGGTGCTATTTACTATCGGTGGGTTTTCCGGGTTAATGCTGGCAATCGCCCCAGCAGACTTTCAGTACCACGACACCTATTTCGTAGTGGCTCACTTTCATTACGTGTTAGTTCCGGGGGCGATCTTTGCCATTATGGCTGGGGTATATTACTGGTTGCCAAAATGGACCGGGCATTATCCTAATGAACGACTGGCTCAATGGCATTTCTGGTTTTCAATCATTGGCGTTAACTTAACGTTCTTCCCGATGCATTTTGCTGGCTTGGCGGGCATGCCTAGGCGTATACCTGACTATGCGCTTCAGTTTGCCGACTTCAATATGCTTTCTAGCATTGGTGCCTTCTTCTTTGGTACGTCTCAATTAATCTTTGTGCTGGTGATTGTATTGTGTGTGCGTGGCGGTAAGAAAGCGCCAGCCAAAGCATGGGAAGGCGCCGAAGATTTAGAGTGGACCGTACCTAGTCCTGCCCCTTTGCATACTTTTGAAACACCACCCGTATTTCACCGTTCATCACATTGAAGAGCGGCAGAATGAACAGACCCATTAGGGGTGGAGGACATTATGCCAAATCGACAGCAGGCTCAAGCGGCAGGTGTTAGGCGCACCGTCATAAGATCATTGGCTGCGCTACTCGGGATGTTCGCATTCGCCTTTGCGTTAGTACCTTTATACGATGTGTTTTGTCGTATTACCGGGATCAACGGCAAAGTGGATGCGACGGCGCAAAGCATAGTTCATGAGGAAGTGGATACCTCGCGCTACGTGAATGTGCAGTTTATTACCCGCGGTAGCGCGGGTTTGCCGTGGCAAATGAGCGTTGAGATGCGTCAAATGAGTGTGCATCCAGGGCAAACTGCAGAAGTGGACTTTACCTTTTCCAACAATAGCCCCAATGAAACTTGGGGCCGTGCTGTGCCTAGCGTGTCTCCTTCAAATGCCACACGGCACCTTAGAAAAGTAAGTTGCTTCTGTTTTGAAGAACAACAGTTGCAAGGTGATGAGCGCCTAACGATTCCGTTAGTGTTTCAATTAGCCCGCGATCTGCCTGAAGAAATTAATACCATTACGCTGGTATATACCCTTTATCCAGTGCAAGAAACACTTCGCCATACTTCGCTTAATGGCACCCGTAATAACAAAAAAGCCGCGAGGGAAACAATATGAGCAGTGGTAGCTATTACGTTCCGGCAACCAGCCGTTGGCCCGTTTTAGGCTCTCTGGCACTGGGCGCCATGATGATTGGCCTCGGCATTAAGCTGGTTTATGACACCGGGCTACCCTTAGTGTTTATAGGGGTAGTCGGCGTGGTGGCCGTGATGGGGCTCTGGTTTCGTGATGTGGTGATTGAGTCTCAGGGCGGTCTTTACGACGCACAAATGGATCGCTCTTTTCGGTGGGGAATGGGGTGGTTCATTTTTTCGGAAGTCATGTTTTTCGCTGCATTTTTTGGCGCGCTCTTTTACATCCGTGTATTTGCTGTACCTTGGCTGGGCGGTGAGGGGGCAAAAGGTGTCTCTGCGCTGTTATGGCCCGATTTTGTCGCGCAGTGGCCTCTTTTAAGTCCGCCGGATGCTTCCATTGCGGGGCCACAGCAAGTGTTTAGCCCATGGCAGCTACCGCTCGTCAATACGCTTATTTTAATCACCTCGAGCATAACGTTAACGATTGCCCATGAGGCATTAAAAGAGGGTCATCGCAAAACGTGTCGCAATTGGTTAACGGGTACGGTGCTGCTGGGTATTTGCTTTATATTTATTCAGGGTGTCGAGTACTACGAAGCCTATGCACACTATGGCATTACTTTAGAAGCAGGTATTTTTGGTGCCACCTTCTTCATCCTGACCGGGTTTCATGGCGTTCATGTGATCATCGGTACGCTCATCCTGGCGATCATATTAATGCGTATTCATAAAGGGCATTTTGCCCATGAAAATCATTTTGGCTTTGAAGCCTCATGCTGGTATTGGCACTTTGTTGATGTGGTATGGGTCGGGCTATTTATCTTTGTGTATGTACTCTAACTTAATTAGCCCAGTTCGCCTGACCAAAAGCCGAAAATGATCAGGGCCATCAGTAAGCAGGCCAGGCCAATACGCCATTTCAGTGAGGTTAACAGTCGGCGGGAGGAGGCTTTGTCGCGCAGTAGAAATCCTGCTCCTACCGCCAAGCTGATGACCATAGCTAAAAAAACCGCGGCAATGAGTAGTTGTAATAACATGATGAAAACCTCTCGTGGGCAAGGACGCTTTTATAGTTGGTGTTTGTTTTGGGTCATGCTGGTGGCATTAGGTGTCTACCTAGGACTATGGCAGTGGGAGCGGGCTGTTGACAAGCGGGCAGCAATAGCAATACGTGAATCGGCTGATGCGTTGATTGAGCCAGTGATACCGCCAGCGCAGGGTGCAACAGTAACTGTACGAGGGGAGTATCTCGCTGATTATACTCTTTACCTGGATAACCGGGTTGTAGCAGGTCGCATTGGAGTCGCTGTTTTAACGCCACTGCGCGATAACCATGGGCAATTATGGTTGATTCAGCGGGGCTTTCTGGAAACGGGCCCCAGTCGAGCGCCACCTTCTGCAACCACACCAGAAGGGCGGGTAGAAATTAAAGGCGAGTGGCAGGCGACCCAAACGGGCGGTCCGCTGTATGGGGACAACCGCGAGGGGGTTAGGCTGCAGCAATTAAGCCTTTCACCGTGGGAGCCTGAGCTAGGGGCGTTCAGTTATGCTGGCTGGGTACATGCCAGTGAAGGTGATGGTGTCTTAACGCAGTGGTGGGAAGCTAATGTTATGCCACCCAGTCGACATATGGGCTATGCATTTCAATGGTGGGGACTGGCACTGGCAGCATTCTTGATAATGTTAATTGGCGGCTATCGATTACGTCGCGATGCCCAATAATAAGGAAAGGGGTTGGAGCATGCACAGTCGTCAACATAGACAGAGACAGCGTCTCAAATTGATACTGATTTTTGCAGTTTTTTCTGCACCGATGGTAGCTGCTTGGGGCATGGTTAAGTGGGGGGTAGGTATTCCTGATCGTCATACTGCCCACGGAGAGGTAAGGCTGCAGCTACCCCCTCTTAATGAGTGGCCCCTAACGGTTGATGCTACCAATAATGATGATGCCTGGACCCTTGCGTTCGACTGCTCCTTGCAGTGCGATGAACGTATGGATGAGCTTTGGCGCCTTCATCGTGCGTTAGGCCGAGAAGCGCCGCGCTTAACCCGGTTACGCATTGGCGGTGACTTTGAAGAGTTGCCTGGTGAAGTGTCTGGACAATGGAGCGAAGTGCCCGATTGGCAAGAAGACAATAGTGTCTGGTTACTTGACCCATTCGGCAGGCCTGCATTGGCGTTTGATGCTAATGTCGCTTCACGAGATATACTTGATGATATTAGGCATTTGTTTAAGGTAAATCCTCTCTAGGTATTGCCGGCACTGATTAGCCGTAAGGAAGCATCATGCAGCACTCCTTTGAACGTCGCTTACTTTGGCTCGTTCGTTTAACGTTGGTAGGTACTCTTTTTACCGCTGTGGTAATGATGGTAGGCGCTTGGACGCGTTTAGTGGACGCTGGATTGGGCTGCCCAGACTGGCCAGGGTGTTACGGGCGTTTGCTAGTGCCTGATAGCGATCACGCTTCGTTACGCCATCCCGATGTTCCACTGGAGCCTTTTAAAGCCTGGGTTGAAATGGTGCATCGCTATATTGCCAGTCTACTAGGGTTAGTAGTGCTGAGTGTCGTTGCACTGGGATGGCCGCTGCGTAAGCATGTTCATTATCCTTGGCGTTTGAGCTTAGCTCTACTAGTCGTTATTTTGCTCCAGGGTGCATTTGGTGCTTTCACCGTGACGCTAAAATTATGGCCACAGGTGGTTACCCTTCACTTGATGGGCGGCCTAAGCGTGTTGCTACTTTTTCTATGGCTGCACCTGCGCCTACGTCATATTTCTCAAGGGCGCTCTACGCAACCAAGAAAGGGAAATGGTTGGTGGGCACTAGCTGGCTTTGTGCTGGTGATTCAGTTGGCGCTGGGTGGTTGGGTATCTAGCAATTATGCAGGTATTGCCTGCCAGGGATTTCCCACCTGTAACACTCAGTGGTGGCCAGAGATGGATTTCTCGGAAGGCTTCCATCTCACTCAAACAGTGGGGCCCAATTACTTGCATGGCCAATTGCACGCCGATGCACGTACAGCGATACAAGTGGCACATCGCTTAGGGGCGCTTATATTGGGCATTGCGCTATTTATGCTGTGGTGGCGCTATCGTGTTCGGCAAGAAGTCAGTAAGTATCTTTTGATAGTACTGGGGCTTTATGGGGTGCAAGCCGCAATAGGAATTGCAAATGTGATACTTTGGCTACCGTTGTGGTTGGCGCTATTACACACCGCCGGAGCAATTGGCTTGTCGTTAGGTTTGGTTTGGGCATGGTGGCATTGGAGATACGGTGAGTCCGTGCCTGTTTCGGTAAACATGGGTAAGCCTGTGATGACTTGAGTAGCACCTTGCATAAGCAGGCTTAATATCCGTGTCTTCGTTATGAATACGTTATAAGTTGCTATTAATAAAAATATTTTAGAAAAAAATTACAAAAACAAATAAAGCAAGAGGAAAGGCTAAGATGCGAAATACCACAATGACACTGCCGACGGCATTACCTAAAGTAATGTGGGGCTGGAAAGAGTTACTGGGGCTTTGCAAAATCAACGTCGTTGCGGTCATGTTGGTGTGTGCGGCGGTTGGCATGGCGCTAGCAACATCAGGTCTGCCGCCATTAAGCAATGTGGTTTATGGCTTAGTTGGTATTGGGTTGGCATCGTGTGGTGCTGCGGCATTTAATCACATCATTGATCGGCGATTAGATGTGTTGATGAGCCGTACTTCGCATCGCCCCATTGCCAGCAAACGGCTACCGGTGAAAATAGCCACCCTTTGGGCAAGCCTATTGTCATTTGCCGGTGTTTTCTTGTTAGCTTGGCAAGTTAATCTCTTGGTGGCTCTATTAACGGCGGCATCTTTAATTGGTTATGCCTTGATTTATACCGCTTTTCTTAAACGTGCGACGCCGCAAAATATTGTGATTGGTGGTGTTGCTGGTGCTGCACCCCCTCTGTTGGGTTGGGTCGCGGTGACCGGGCAAATCACCCCAGAGCCACTGTTATTGATGCTGATTATTTTTGCTTGGACACCGCCGCACTTCTGGGCGTTAGCCATCCATAAATATGATGATTATGCGCGTGCTGGCATTCCCATGTTGCCGGTAACTCACGGCATTCCTTTTACGCGCTTGCAAATTTGGTTGTACGCCTGGCTAACCGTCTTAACCACATTGATGCCCGTGATGATTGGAATGAGCGGGCCACTTTATCTGTTCGTTGTGCTATGCCTTAATATTCGGTTTATATTTTGGAACTGGAAAGTATGGCGTGGACAAGATGCTCAAGCACCGATCAGGGCTTTTTGGTTCTCAATTCGCTATCTTTTGGGAGTGTTTGGAGCATTGTTGTTAGATCATTACGCTCCCGCGCTGGCTTGATAAGCCAATGCTCAAAGCTTAAAAAAACAGCGATAATCCAGCCATTAATACCCCGAAAATTTAATTAATGGCTGAGGTAATCAAGTAAGCGCAGCTTCTCAAAACCTTTCGATACCTTTCTCCGAGCTTTACCTTATCCTCCTTTTGCTGAATCAAGATTTAGTAACGACACTCTGGCCATGGCTGTTTTGCGTTAAAAAACTGGCGCGGTTGAGTCCCCCACAAAACGGCATCTCACATCATGCTAATAGAACTTGCCTCAAGCAGCGGCGGAATGTCCAATACGGTATGACAATGTCCTGAGATTTGTAGTAAGGCATTCAACAATAGATGTGATTAGCCGAAAGGTGGTATAAGGGTGTACAATTTTCGTCAAGTAATTTGTGCGCTTAGCGAGGAGTTTCATGAGCTCAACTGGAGCGATAGTTTTATTAATAGTCGCGGTTGCTGTCATCGTCGGTTTATGCATTTACGCATGGTCTTTGCGTAAAGAAGTCAGTCGCCGAGAAGCTTTTAGACGCGAAGAAGATAAACGAGCTAAGCAAAATAGCCTAGATAACCTAGACTATGTTGCAGCCGCATTAGTGCAGGAGCAGGTGGACATTACCGAAGGTGCATGGCGTTGCAAGGTATTGTTGGAAATCATTGACCCTAACTTAACTGAAAGGGCGGAGTTTCAGGCATTTGCTGAGCACTATCGTCGTACAAAGCACCTTAAAACGCATTCTGCCCGCCAACAGCTGTCGCCGCGTGAACGGATGCTGGAAGATAAAGAGCGCTTAGCTGCCGAAGGTGAGATGCGAAAAGAAGTATTAGAGGCTGCTAAGGCTGTATTAGAATGGCGCGCCCAAGGTCCAAATGCCTTGGATTAGGAATTTTGATGGCTATCAAGCCACAAAAAAGACATAGCAATTTTTTTTGGTGCCCATTGTGCCAATTTTGCTATGCTGAATGATGTCGGTATTGGCAAGAAGTTGATATCTTGGCATTGTTGCCTTCATGCACGTTAGCGTTAATGATAGGCACAACGTTCGACATTCGTTGAGTATGCAAAGTTCAATAATGTCGAGCAGGCGAAAAATGGATGCTCTCGCAATAAGAAGCATTGGATAGATCTGGTCACTTATGGCCATTTCAGCATTGGATCAAGAAGGAGTCTTACATGAAGAAATCAACAACTGGCTTGCTAATCGGTTCTGCACTGGTAGTTGGCCTTTCTGGTTGCGCCAGCTCAGCCTCGCAGTCCTCTGGTCAAGCAAGTGCTAGCAGCAATGCGGGTAAGAGTTGGTATCAGCATCCGGCCGTGTGTGGCTTGGCGGGCGGCTTGATTGGTGGCAGTATTGGTTACGCCACCAGCAGCAGTTCTGATGAAGAGAGCGGTGCTGCTACTGGTGCTGTTGCTGGTGCTGCTATCGGTGGCTTGCTATGTGCTGATCGTACACCTGAGCCGGTTGCTGCTCAGTGCCCGAGCTACGGTGAAGTGCCTGCTGGTGTTGCTGTTGACGCTGAAGGCTGCCCGCTTGATTCTGATGGTGACGGCGTTCCAGACTACCGTGACCAGTGCCCAGGCACGCCTGCAGGCGTAGAAGTCGACGCCAATGGTTGCCCGCTTGATTCTGATAACGACGGTGTGCCGGATTACCGTGATCAGTGCCCGAACACCCCAGCAGGTGTTGAAGTTAATGCACTGGGTTGCCCGGAAAGCCTAGTACTACGTGATGTCAACTTCGAGTTCGATTCTGCTCAGTTGACTGGTCCTGCTCAACAAGTACTCAACGGTGTTGCCGAGCGTCTAGTTAGCAACCCTGATGTACGTGTTAGCATCGAAGGCCACACTGATTCACAAGGTTCTGCAGAGTACAACCAGCGCTTGTCACAAGAGCGCGCGCAGTCTGTTGCTAACTACCTGGCCAGCCGTGGTGTGAGCGCTAACAACATGCGTGCAGTTGGTTATGGTGAAGAGCAGCCGGTCGCTTCTAACGATACCGATGAAGGTCGTGCTCAGAACCGTCGCGTTGAACTGGACGAATGGAACTAAGTTCACTTGGTATCTTTGGTTTAGCTAGCTGTTCATAATATTTAGCGATCATAAACCAAGTAAAGAAACGGGAGGCTTCGGCCTCCCGTTTTTATTTGATAGTGCGATTAACTCTGGTAGTCTTGCCACTGTTTTAGCGTTGATTTATCAAGCGCCCTCTTAAGACCATTGATAGCGAAATGTGATCCTTGGTATGGATCACCACTGCGCTCAAGGAATCTGAATGCCTATTGTGACACTGCCTGATGGCAGTCAAAGAACGTTTGAAGCACCGCTTAGCATTATGCAGCTGGCAGAATCCATTGGCCCTGGTTTGGCTAAGGCCTGCATCGCTGGAAAAATTGATGGGGTGCTGGTCGATGCCGCCGATCTGATTGATCGAGATGTGCAAGTGGCTATTATTACTGCGCGAGATGAGGAAGGATTGGAAATTATTCGCCACTCCTGCGCGCATTTAGTTGGCCATGCAGTAAAGCAGATGTACCCAGAAGCCAAAATGGCCATCGGTCCGGTTATTGATGATGGCTTTTATTACGATATTGAATTTGGCCAGTCTGTCTCACCGGAAGACTTGGAAGCCATTGAAGCTCGCATGCAGTCATTGATCGAACGTGAGTACGATGTGGTGCGCGAATATGTAAATCGCGACCAGGCTATGCTGACTTTTTTACACCGTGATGAGCCATACAAGCAGGAGATTATTCGCCAAATTCCCGACGATGCGACTATTCGACTTTACCATCACGAAGAGTATACCGATATGTGCCGCGGGCCGCACGTGCCTAACACGCGGCATTTGAAAGCTTTTAAACTCACTAAATTAGCCGGCGCTTACTGGCGTGGTGATGCTGCTAATACGATGTTAACGCGTATTTACGGCACGGCATGGGGTGATAAAAAACAGCTCAAGGCTTATCTCAAGCGACTTGAAGAAGCCGAGAAGCGTGATCATCGCAAGCTCGCACGTAAAATGGACTTATTCCATATTCAAGAAGAAGCGCCAGGTATGGTGTTTTGGCATCCTAACGGCTGGACCATGTACCAAGCTTTAGAAGAGTACATGCGTAATGTTCAGCGCGAGCACGGTTACCAGGAAATTAAAACGCCGCAGGTAGTCGATCTCTCATTATGGAAAAAATCTGGGCACTGGGGGCATTACAGCGAGTTAATGTTCACCACAGAGTCGGAGAAGCGTGAGTACGCTGTTAAGCCAATGAACTGCCCTTGCCACGTGCAGGTGTTTAATCAAGGCTTAAAAAGTTATCGTGACTTGCCATTGCGACTGGCTGAGTTTGGCAGCTGTCACCGTAATGAGCCTTCCGGTTCGCTACATGGGCTAATGCGCGTACGTGGTTTTACTCAAGATGATGCGCATATTTTTTGCACCGAAGGTCAGATCCAGGCTGAAGCGGAAGACTTTATCGCGCTCACGCTGCAAGTGTATAAAGCGCTTGGGTTTGACGATGTAGAGTTAAAGCTATCGACACGTCCTGAAGATTTCCTGGGCGAAGCTGAAATGTGGGATCAAGCAGAGCAGGGTTTAGAGGCGGCCTTAAATGCAACAGGCCTAGCTTGGGACTTACAGCCAGGGGAGGGAGCGTTTTATGGACCTAAAATTGAATTTGCTCTGCGTGATTGTCTGAATCGCGTCTGGCAGTGTGGTACCCTACAGCTCGATTTTAATTTGCCAGGCCGTTTGGGGGCTCAGTACGTTGATGAAGATGGCGTGCGCAAGACCCCTGTAATGCTTCACCGCGCTATTTTAGGCTCCTTCGAGCGTTTCTTGGGGATTCTAATTGAGCACTATGCCGGGGCTATGCCATTATGGCTGGCACCGCAGCAGGCGGTAATCATGACAATCACTGATTCACAGCGTGAATATGCGCTGGAATTAGAGAAACGCCTGCAAAAAAGTGGCTTGCGTGTTAAAGCGGACTTGAGGAACGAGAAGATCGGCTTTAAAATCCGTGAGCATACGTTACAGAAAGTTCCTTACCTCCTTGTGGTGGGAGATAAGGAAGTTGAAGCTGACTCAGTGGCCGTGCGAACTCGTAGCGGCGAAAATCTTGGTATAATGACGGTCGAAGAGTTTACTGAACGTCATACTACTGAGAGAGCAGCCCTGGCGATATCGCCAACAGCCTAAGGAGACGGAGCGATCAAGCGAAGCAATCAGCGCGGGCGTCCAGCAGACAAGCGCCCACCAATGAACGAGCGAATTGTTGAAGAAGAAGTACGCCTTATTGGTAGCGACGGTGAGCAGTTGGGTGTTGTACCCACCACCGAAGCACTTGAGCGTGCTGAATCCGAAAGCTTAGACCTCGTGCAAATTTCAAATGCCGATCCTATCGTCTGTAAGATTATGGATTACGGCAAGTTCGTTTTTGAGACCAAGAAGCAGAAAGCGGCTCAAAAGAAGAAGCAGAAGCAAATCCAGGTTAAGGAAGTTAAATTCCGTCCTGGCACCGACGAAGGCGATTATCAGGTCAAGCTTAAAAACCTGACACGCTTTTTGGAAGGTGGTGACAAGGGCAAAGTCACACTGCGCTTCCGTGGTCGTGAAATGGCGCACCAGGACATTGGTCGTAAACTAATGGAAAGGATTGCGGCAGACCTGGAAGAGATCGGTTTGGTAGAGGCGTTCCCGAAAATGGAAGGTCGCCAGATGATCATGATTATTGCCCCGAAGAAGAAGTGATCCAACGGCGAAGTTAACGGGCCAGCGTGGAAGCGGTGGTCGGCCCTGGGTTTTCTAAAAATATCGAGCGGAGTATTTCTCATGCCGAAAATCAAAAGCAACAGTGGCGCTGCGAAGCGCTTTAAAAAGACGGCTAATGGCTTTAAGCACAAGCAGTCTCACCGTAGCCACATCTTGACCAAGAAATCGACTAAGCGTAAGCGTCAATTGCGTGGAATGAAGCAGATTCACGCGTCTGATAAAGCGCTCATCCAGCGTATGCTGCCGAATCTATAATTCGGGTTTTCGTTTTTCTGAGTGCACAATTTTTTTGCCTCAGCCTTAAAGTCAGGAGTGTGTTATGACTCGAGTTAAACGTGGCGTAGTAGCGCGTCGTCGCCATAAAAAAGTATTGAAACTTGCCAAAGGTTACTACGGTGCCCGCTCGCGTGTTTTCCGCGTTGCCAAGCAAGCTGTTATTAAAGCAGGTCAGTATGCTTACCGTGACCGTCGCAATCGCAAGCGTCAGTTCCGTGCGCTGTGGATTCAGCGTATTAACGCCGGTGCACGCATCAACGGTATGTCTTACAGCCGCTTTGTAGGCGGTCTTAAGAAAGCCGGTATTGAAATCGACCGTAAAGTATTGGCCGATTTGGCAGTACACGAGAAGGCTGCATTTGCTGCCATCGTGGAAAAAGCCAAGGCTGCCCAATAAGGTAGTTTGCACGGGACTTTTGTCCGTGTAATGTACCTGAGGTCATTTCAGAGTGACCCATCCAGGGGAAGAGCAGCCGCTCTTCCCCTGTTTTTTTGTCACCTTAAACGTGCCACGCCATCTTTCGAGATGGATATCGCTTAATTCGGAGTGAAACGGATGGATCACCTTCCTACTCTGGTATCTGAGGCTCGCGACGCTATTCAGGCTGCGCAGAGTGTCGCCGCGCTAGATGAGTTACGAGTACGCTATTTAGGTAAGAAAGGTGAGGTAACCGCCTTGCTTAAAGGTTTGGGTAAGCTGTCTGCAGAAGAGCGACCTGCTGCGGGTGAGCGTATAAACCAAGCCAAGCAGACGCTGGCTGATGAAATCGAGGCTAAGCGACAACAGCTTGAAGGGGCTGCGCTGAATGCTCGTTTAGCAGCTGAAAGTATTGATGTCACGTTGCCTGGGCGTGGGCAATCTACGGGTGGGCTTCATCCGGTGACGCGTACGCTTGAGCGTATTGAAGGGCTGTTCACTCGTATTGGCTATGATGTGGCCATTGGGCCTGAAATTGAAGATGATTATCACAATTTCGAAGCGCTTAATATTCCAGCGCACCATCCTGCCCGAGGTATGGCCGATACCTTCTATTTTGATGCTACGCGGTTGCTACGTACCCACACGTCGCCAGTTCAAGTACGCACCATGAAAAGCAGCGAACCGCCGATTCGGATTGTTTGTCCTGGGCGTGTATATCGTAGCGACTCGGATCTGACCCACACCCCCATGTTCCATCAAGTGGAAGGGTTGTTGGTAGATGAGGGTGTTAGCTTTGCTGACCTGAAAGGAACGATTGAAGATTTCTTGCAGGCATTTTTTGAACGCGATGATCTATCCGTTCGTTTCCGTCCCTCTTACTTCCCATTCACTGAGCCTTCTGCCGAGGTGGATATCCAGTGTGTGATGTGTAGTGGGGCAGGCTGTCGCGTATGTTCTCATAGCGGCTGGCTAGAAGTCATGGGTTGCGGCATGGTTCACCCTGAAGTATTCCGTCACTCCGGTATTGATTCAGAGCGCTACACCGGTTTTGCTTTTGGGATGGGTGCGGAGCGCTTGGCGATGTTGCGCTATGGCGTTAATGATTTGCGCCTGTTCTTTGAAAACGATCTGCGTTTTTTACGCCAATTCGCCTAAGACCGCCGCCAAATACAGGATCAACCATGAAATTTTCAGAACAGTGGCTGCGCGAGTGGGTATCGCCGCAGCTTAATACGCAGGCGATCGCCGATCAGATCACCATGGCCGGTTTGGAAGTCGATGCTGTCGAAGCAGTAGCGGCGGCGTTTAGTGGTGTCGTGGTGGCGGAGGTGCTGAGTAAAGAGAAGCATCCTGACGCAGACAAGCTCAACGTATGTACCGTTAATGATGGTAGTGGCGACCCTGTTCAGGTCGTCTGTGGTGCTTCGAACGTTGAGGTAGGGCAAAAAATTCCTTTTGCCCAGGTGGGTGGAGTGCTGCCCGGCGATTTTAAAATTAAAAAAGCCAAATTACGCGGTGTCGAGTCCCGCGGTATGATTTGTTCAGCATCTGAGTTAGGGCTCGAAGAAGAGACATCGCCCGGCATTATGGTGCTGCCTGCCACAGCTACGATCGGTGTTGATTTTCGAGAGTTCATGAATCTGAATGACATGACCATCGAAGTCGATTTGACCCCTAACCGTGGTGACTGCTTGAGTATTAAGGGGTTGGCACGAGAAGTCGGAGTGCTAAACCGTTTGCCAGTAAACGGGCCTGACATAAAAGCAGTCGTCGCTGAAATCGAGGACACCTTTGCCATTAAGCTTGAGGCGCCGCAACAGTGTCCGCGTTATATGGGGCGAATCATTAAAGGCGTCAACGTTAAGGCTGAAACACCGCTGTGGATGGTCGAACGCTTGCGGCGAAGTGGTGTTCGTTCAATTGACCCTGTGGTAGATGTCACCAATTACGTAATGCTGGAGCTAGGTCAGCCGCTGCACGCCTTTGACCGTGACAACCTAGAAGGTGGCATGCTAATCCGCTTGGCTAATCCGGGTGAGCGTTTAACGTTGCTGGATGGTAGCGATATTGCCTTGCGCCCAGAAACCCTCGTTATTGCTGATCATAAAGGCCCGCTGGCGATGGCCGGTATTATGGGTGGCGAAAATTCAGGTGTGAATGCCAATACGCAGACTATCTTCCTTGAATCTGCCTACTTCACGCCACTGGCGATTGCCGGTCAGGCGCGTTCATACGGCCTCCATACAGATGCTTCCCATCGCTTTGAGCGTGGCGTTGACCCGGCGCTAACCCCAGCTGCCGTTGAGCGAGCTACGCAGCTGTTGATTGAAATTTGCGGTGGACAGGCCGGGCCTGTTGTTGAAGCGCTTAGTGGCGACGATATGCCTAAAGAGCGTGTCATATTTTTGCGCAGTGATCGCTTGGAAAAAGCGTTATCAAAAGCGCTTGAGGCAGCTGATGTCACCGATATTTTGCAGCGCTTGGGGCTTGATGTCAGCGTGCAAGAGGATGGCTGGAAAGTCATTGCTGCCAGCTGGCGTTTTGATCTATCGATTGAAGAAGACCTGATCGAAGAGGTGGCGCGCGTACACGGCTATAATAATTTGCCGGTGCGTCGCCCGGCGGCACGTCTGGCGTTGCGTTCCGCGGATGAAGCGAAGCTTACCCAGGCTCGTCTGCGTCGTCAGATGGTTGCGCGTGGTTTTCAGGAGGCGATTACCTACAGCTTTGTTGCTCCCGAGCTCCAGGCGGCGATTTTGCCTGACGCCGTGACACCTGTACTTGCCAATCCTATCTCAGCTGATTTGTCGGTGATGCGGGCTAGCTTGTTTCCAGGCTTGGTGCGCGCCATGGAGTACAATCTTAACCGTCAGCAGACCCGCGTGCGGTTATTTGAAACCGGGCTGGTCTTTCATGGTGAGCTGGACGCTTTGTCGCAGGTACCCATGCTGGGAGCTCTCGTATGCGGAGGGCGAGAAGCAGAAGGCTGGAGTGGGGCTAAGGAGCGCGTCGACTTTTATGATCTGAAAGGCGATCTTGAAAGTATTCTATCAATGGGAGGGGACGCCGAAGCATGGCGCTTTGAGCCTGCCGAGCATCCAGCGCTTCATCCTGGTCAGAGTGCCCAGTTGTTACATAACGGGGAACCGGCGGGCTGGATTGGTACGATGCACCCTCAAGTGCGCGCAACGCTTGGTCTTAAGATGGATGCTGTATTATTTGAGGTGCGTTTGGACGCCCTTACTCAAGGCCAGATCCCAGCTTTTGCGCCACTTTCGCGTTTTCCTGAAGTGCGACGTGATCTTGCGTTTATACTCAACGATACCACCCCTGTGCAGGCGCTATTAGATTGCGCTAAGCAACAAGCGGGAGAATATTTGCAAGATATTAAGCTTTTTGATGTATATGCAGGTAAAGGCGTCGCAGAAGGATACAAGAGTATTGCTTTGGGCTTGACCTGGCAGCATCCATCGCGCACGCTAAACGATGAAGAAATCAATCAGTTGGTCGATTCAATCGTGACACAGGTGCGTGTCAAGCTGGATGCTGAGCTGCGCGGCTAGTAAGTAGCTAGGAGAGTACTTGGGCCACGCCACGTTGCTTATCACGTTCTTGGCAATGCGTTTGCTACTATGAGTTTGCTGCAAGGAGAGCCTTATGGGTGCGTTGACCAAAGCAGAGCTGGCTGAACATTTACATGCTGAGTTAGCCCTGTCCAAGCGAGAAGCGAAAGCCATGGTCGAAGCTTTTTTTGAAGAGATTCGAGCCTGCTTGCGTGAAAATGAACAGGTAAAGTTATCAGGATTTGGTAACTTTGACCTGCGTGATAAGCGCGAGCGTCCAGGACGAAATCCCAAAACGGGCGAGGAAATCCCCATTTCCGCCCGACGAGTGGTGACGTTTCGACCAGGGCAAAAGCTTAAGCAGCAAGTAGAGCATTACGTAGGTGGGGAGTAGCGCTTCTTTAGACCTTACTTTGCGCTTCGGCTCATGAATACATGATGAGGCAAGCGACATAGGGTCAATTAGGCTTTAAAGCGTATGCACCTAGGTTATTGATATCTAGATTATCAGTAGATAAAAGGAGGGCCTTTGGAAGCCCTCCTTTTTTGCAAGCATGGTCGCTGCTATTCGCCTTTGCTTTCCGGTGCCCTTGCCGATAATAGTGCTTCTAAATCGCTAAATGTTGCCGCCTTCAATCAGCCAGGTAATCACTACCTTAATGACGTAACCCAGCATGCCTGCGCCTAATACAACAAACAGCATGATGGTGCCAAACTTGCCAGCATTAGATTTTTTAGCTAAGTCCCAGATAATAAAGCACATAAATACGATTAAGCCGCCAATCATCAGCGGGGTTATCCAGGCCTCGAAGGTTTGCTGCATAGTCTCTCCTCATGATTGTCTCTGTCACCCACCTCGTTTTCATCAACTGCTGGGGTGGCGTGTGTCATTCTAACCAGTCATGTTAATATTTGAGCAAATTCATCGGGTATTTGTCGACTTAACGGTTGGCACTGTGACACTTTGACAGGGGAGTGACGATGCCAAAGCTGAATATTTTGGTGGGTACGATGTATGGTGGTGCGTTAGATGTGGCAGAGCAGGTCAAGCCGCTGTTTGAAAAGGCAGGTTATACAGTAGCCATTCATGAGCAGCCCGCCGTGGCGGATATCACTGAAAGCGAGGTTGATATCACACTATTTTGTGTGTCGACTACAGGAAGCGGTGATTTTCCCGGTAATTTTGTGCCGTTCGTGCGCCATCTGCGCGATCAAAGCCCATCATTGGTCTCTTTGCGTTATGGCCTTATAGCGCTTGGGGATAGTTCATACGGTGATACTTTTTGTGGTGCGGGTAGGGCACTAGACGCACTGCTGGAAGATCATGGTGCAACGCGTTTGGGTGAGCGTTTAGAAATTGACGCGATGGAAACCTTTATGGCCGACGATGCCGCTATTCCTTGGGTGGAAGAGTGGATTGTTACCCAGCGGTTAGAGGTAAATTAAGAGATGCAGCGTGCCCCTTCTTCACCTCAACGCATCAGCGTTGCGCTCGGTTTATGTTTAGTGATGCTGGCAGCGCTGCCTCGCTATTTAGCTGGCGGGCATGAAACTCGCCAGACGCTCATTGTGATTGCTTTGGTCTTGGTAGCTTCAGCGGTCTTCGTGCAGTGGCGTATGCTGTCGGTTGCTGCGCGTCAAACATTGCCCCGTTTGCTAAAGCGCCTTGTTATGATGATGCTGCTCGGTATGGCGGGAATGGGTATATGGCATGCCTTGTTTACCGATTGGATCAGCTGGCAGGTATTTATTTCTCATGGGGCGACGCTTGGATTACTGTTGCACGCATTGAGCCTTTGGTGGCTGAATGAGCAGCAAACCAGCTAGCTTTTGAAGGCAGAGGTTGAAAAACTCGCTGCATGACGTACAACGCAGTAGAATGGTGGTCATGGCGCAATTGGGGCTAATAATGATGTTAAATGCCCCTTGAAGTACTTAATTACTCGCTTATTCCCTTGTTTTTAAAATTACGTGCCCCCATGTTGCGAGCATGGCGCTTGCCACCTTGCGCCAGGGTTCTTAAAATTGCCCCTTAATCTTATTACATGCAATCAACACAACGCCCAGCCGTTAGAGGACAATTCATGCAAGTTTCTGTCGAGACGACCTCCCAGATCGAACGCCGTATCACTATTCAAGTGCCGGCTGCCGAAATTGACGAGGCCGTTAGTGCTCGCTTGAAAGACACCGCGAAGAACGTTCGCTTGAACGGTTTTCGCCAAGGCCGGGTGCCGATGGCAGTCGTACGTCAGCGCTACGGTCAGGATGCACGCAACGAAGTCGTTGGCGAAGTGATGCGTGAGCGCTATGTACGCGCCATTACTGACGAGGGTTTAAACCCCGCTGGCTTCCCGAAGATCGAACCGTCAGTCAATGAGTCGGGTAAAGATCTTGAATTTGTTGCGGTCATGGAAATCTACCCAGAGGTAGAGCTCGCTTCTATCGAGGGGACTGAAATTGAACGCCCCGTCGTGACTGTTAGCGACGCTGATGTTGATGAGATGATTGACACGCTGCGCAAGCAGAACGCTGGCTGGGAAGAAGTAGATGCTGCAGCAGCCGATGGTGATCAGGTGACTATCGACTTCCAGGGCTTCATCGGTGATGAGCCGTTTGAAGGCGGAAGTGCTGAAGGCCATTCACTGGTAATTGGCTCCAATAGTTTCATTCCAGGCTTTGAAGCTCAGTTAATCGGTGCGAAAGCAGGGGAAGAAAAAAGCATTCAAGTCACGTTCCCTACTGACTATCAGGCTGAGCATCTAGCTGGTAAAGAAGCGACGTTTAAAGTGAGCGTCCATAAAGTTAGCAGCCAGAAATTGCCGGAAGTTGACGCTGAGTTTATCGAGCGTTTTGGCGTTGAAGACGGCGATCAGGAAAAATTCCGCGCTGAAATCAAAAAGAACATGACTCGTGAAGCGTCACAGGCGGTTGATAACCGTGTCAAGCAGCAAGTATTGGATGCGCTAAAGAAGGTCAATGAAATTCCTGTGCCTAGTGCATTGGTACAGCAAGAAACAGATGGCATGAAGCTCCAGGCAGCCCAGCAGTTCGGTTTAGGTGAAGATTTTGACGTCAGCCAGTTACCTAATGAGCTGTTTGAAGAGCAGGCTAAAGGCCGTGTTCAAGTCGGCTTGTTACTTGCTGAGGTAATCAAGGCTAACGAACTTGACGCCGATGATGATGCCATTAAAGCAAAAGTAACTGAGTTGGCTGAACAGTATCAAGACCCTGAAGAAGTAGTGAGCTACTACATGGGTAATGAGCAGCTGAAAACGCAGGTGAAATCTGCCATTCTCGAAGAGAAAGCAGTGGCTAAGTTACTAGAGCAAACGAACATTAAAGACGTTGAAATGTCTTATCAGCAAGCCCTTGCCGCTGCGCAAAAGCAAGCCGAGCAAGATGAGGGTGCTGAAGAAGGCGATCAAGCCAACGCCTAACACCCTGGAACGTGGCGCACCAAACATCGGTGCGCTTTTCCCTTTCCGGACGCAAGGAATCACCTGAATGAGTGAGTTTGATATTCAAAACGCCGGCGGTTTAGTACCCATGGTGGTTGAGCAGAGCGCCAAAGGGGAAAGAGCTTACGACATTTATTCACGCTTGTTGAAAGAGCGCGTAATCTTTTTGGTAGGGCCTGTTGAAGACTACATGGCCAACCTGGTCGTTGCCCAACTGCTGTTCCTGGAGTCGGAAAATCCAGACAAAGATATTCATTTATATATCAACTCGCCAGGTGGTTCTGTCACCGCCGGCATGTCGATTTACGACACCATGCAATTTGTTAAACCGGATGTATCGACCGTTTGTATTGGTCAAGCGGCCAGCATGGGCGCGCTGTTGTTGACCGCTGGAGCTGCAGGCAAACGTTACTGCCTCCCTAACTCACGTGTCATGATTCACCAGCCGCTGGGTGGCTATCAGGGCCAAGCATCTGATATTGAAATACACACCCGTGAAATTCTTGGTATCCGTGAGAAACTGAATCAAATTCTTGCCCATCACACGGGTCAAGATATTGAAACTGTTTCACGCGATACAGACCGAGATAATTTCATGAGCGCCAATAAAGCCAAAGAGTACGGCTTGATTGATGCAGTGCTGGATAAGCGGCCTACATCCTGATAGCGTGATAGGATTCTGCTTTTCTAACGAGCTTTTCCGGCGGCGCAAGCCGCCGAAGTGATAGAGGTATGCGAATGGCCGACGGCAAAGGCAAGGACGAAGGTGGCAAGCTGCTCTACTGCTCGTTTTGCGGTAAAAACCAAAACGAAGTACGTAAGCTAATTGCGGGCCCGTCCGTTTATATCTGCGATGAGTGTGTCGACTTGTGTAATGACATCATTCGCGAGGAAGTTCTCGAAGCCGATGCCGAGAGCGACGAGGAGCGTTTACCTACGCCTCGCGAAATACGTCATACCCTGGATGATTACGTCATTGGGCAAGATCGCGCCAAAATGGTGCTTTCTGTAGCGGTGTATAACCACTATAAACGCTTGAAAACAGATGTGCGCGACGGCGATGTTGAACTGGGTAAATCCAATATTCTGCTAATTGGTCCCACCGGTAGTGGTAAAACGCTATTGGCGGAAACAATGGCAAGGCTGTTGAATGTTCCTTTTACTATCGCAGATGCAACGACGCTGACTGAAGCGGGTTATGTCGGTGAAGATGTAGAAAACATCATTCAAAAGCTGTTGCAGAAGTGTGATTACGATGTTGAGAAAGCGGAACGCGGCATTGTCTATATCGATGAAATCGATAAAATTTCACGCAAATCTGACAATCCGTCAATCACGCGTGATGTGTCAGGTGAAGGCGTTCAACAAGCATTATTGAAGCTTATTGAAGGCACCACGGCATCAGTACCGCCTCAAGGTGGTCGTAAGCATCCTCAGCAAGAGTTTGTGCAAGTTAATACGGGCAATATTCTGTTTATTGTCGGTGGTGCTTTTGCAGGCCTTGATAAAGTTATCCGTGACCGCGCTGAGAAAGGTGGTATTGGTTTCAATGCGGCAGTGAAAAGCAAAGAATCTTCCCGTGGGGTAGGTGAATTGCTGGCGGACGTTGAGCCTGACGATCTGGTTAAGTTTGGCTTGATCCCAGAGTTTGTCGGACGTCTACCGATTATTGCCACGCTGATGGAACTCACCGAAGATGCGTTGGTGCAGATTCTGACAGAGCCGAAAAACTCGCTTGTCAAACAGTACGCTAAGCTGTTTGAAATGGAAGATGTAGCGCTTGAGTTCACCGATGAAGCACTGCGAGCAGTTGCTGAAAAGGCCATGGAACGTAAGACAGGTGCCCGCGGTCTGCGCTCTATTCTAGAGTCGGTACTGCTTGATACTATGTACGAAATTCCCTCGCTGGAAGGTGTCAGTAAAGTGGTTATTGATGCCTCGGTCATTGCTGGTGAGAGCGAGCCGTTATTGGTTTACTCTCAGCAGGAAGAAGCGCGTGTCGACGGCACTGATGGCTAATGGCTAGTCGAGCACCGCGGCCCAGATTCAACCGCTTGCGCTAAATCAAGGGGTCGCCTAGGCGACCCCTTGTTATTGTGGAAAGCGGTTGTAGCATCTAGTGTGAAGCCCAGATGTAAGCATACCTAGTTCATGAAGTTGTTACTGCGTAGCCCAATCAATGCTTATGTGTCTACTACAAGCGTATTGACGACTGCGCAGTACTTTTCCAAGTACTCTTAGTAAGTACTCATCCGATTTGTCGAGGATCGTCTGCGATGCAGCAGAACGCCGAACAGACACAATGTCTACCCCTTTTACCGTTGCGTGATGTCGTTGTTTATCCGCAAATGGTTATTCCTCTTTTTGTAGGTCGTGAAAAGTCTATCCAGGCGCTCGAAGCGGCGATGGAGGCTGATAAGCGTGTGTTACTGGTGGCTCAGCGCGAAGCTTCTCAGGATGAGCCAGATAACGCGGACCTGTATTCAATGGGTACCGTGGCTGACATCATGCAACTACTTAAGCTGCCCGATGGCACGGTTAAAGTGCTTATCGAAGGTAACTTTCGAGCGGATGTACTGAGCGTTGAAGAGAACGCCGCAGGTTATACCCAGGCGTATTTAACGCCGCGTGAGAGTGAGCCTCTCACCAGTCGCGAGCAGGAGGCACTGGTTCGTGTGCTGCTTAATCAGTTTGAGCAGTACGTCAAGCTGTCTAAAAAAGTCCCCAACGAAGTACTTAATTCGTTATCAGGGATTGAAGACCCGAGCCGTCTGGTTGATACCATTTGTGCTCATTTGTCGCTTAAAATTGGTGATAAGCAAGAGCTGCTAGAGATGGATCGGGTGCGTGACCGTATTGAGCATCTAATGGCGCTGATCGAATCTGAGATCGATTTGCTTCAGGTTGAGAAGCGTATCCGCTCGCGGGTTAAAGAGCAGATGGAGAAGACTCAGCGCGAGTACTACCTCAATGAGCAGATGAAAGCAATCCAGAAAGAGATGGGTGAGCTGGATAATGTGCCCAATGAGGCCGAGAAGTATGAGCTGGCCATTAAAGAGTCGGGCATGCCTAAAGAGGCGTCTGACAAAGCTACCCAAGAGCTCAATAAGCTTAAAATGATGGCTTCCAACTCTGCAGAAGCTACCGTGGTGCGCTCCTATCTGGATTGGCTGGTTGCTGTGCCATGGAAAAAGCGCACACGGGTCAAACATGACCTTGTCAAAGCGCAGCAGGTGCTGGATGAAGACCATTACGGCCTAGAAGAGGTTAAAGCGAGGATCCTTGAGTATCTCGCCGTACAAACGCGTGTACGCAAGATGAAAGGCCCTGTGCTATGTTTGGTGGGGCCGCCTGGGGTGGGTAAAACGTCGCTTGGCCAATCCATCGCGCGTGCCACCAATCGCAAATATGTACGTTTAGCGTTAGGGGGTGTCCGTGATGAGTCTGAAATTCGCGGCCACCGTCGCACTTATATAGGTTCATTGCCGGGCAAAATGATCCAGCGCGTGAGCCGTGCGGGCGTTAAAAATCCGCTGTTTCTGTTAGATGAAGTCGATAAATTAGGCATGGATCATCGCGGTGATCCCGCTTCCGCGTTGCTGGAAGTGCTTGATCCTGAGCAGAATAACAGCTTTAGCGATCACTATCTTGAGCTTGATTATGATCTGTCAGAGACGCTATTCATCTGTACTGCTAACTCGATGAATATTCCCAGCGCTTTGCTTGATCGAATGGAAATTATTCGTCTCCCTGGTTACACCGAAGACGAAAAATTGGCAATCGCTAAGCGTTATTTATTGCCTAAGCAGCTAACCGCCAACGGATTGAAGAGCGACGAGTTAACGCTGGAAGATAGCGCGCTTTTAGAGCTTATTCGCTATTACACCCGAGAAGCAGGTGTGCGTGAATTAGAGCGACAGATTGCTAAAGTATCGCGCAAGGTGCTGCGTGAGCGCCTTGAGAAAGAGCGAGATCCGAAAGCCAGTCAAGATGGCCAAAGCTTAATGGCTGAGCAGATTGAGCACTACGCGGGTGTGCGTCGATACAGCTACGGATTAGCTGAGCAGGATGACCAGATTGGTCGCGTAACAGGGCTTGCTTGGACATCCGTAGGCGGCGAGCTACTTAATATTGAATCGGTGGTAACGCCAGGCAAAGGCCGTATTAACAAAACCGGTTCGCTTGGCGATGTAATGAAAGAGTCGGTTAGCGCTGCCCAAACGGTTGTGCGTGCCAGGGCTCATGAGTATGGAATTGATCCAGAGCGGTTCGAGAAAGAGGATCTACACATTCACGTGCCAGAAGGTGCAACGCCGAAGGATGGTCCCAGCGCGGGCATTGCCATGGTGACGGCAATCGTTTCTGCTTACACCCAGCGTCCAGTTCGCTGCGATGTAGCAATGACCGGAGAAGTCAATCTGCGCGGCGAGGTGTTGCCCATCGGCGGGTTGAAGGAGAAATTGCTGGCAGCGCGCCGTGGTGGTATAAAGACAGTCCTAATTCCTGAAGAAAACCGTCGTGATCTCAAGGAAGTACCGGACAATATCAAAAGTGCACTTGATATTCGCCCAGTACGTTGGATAGATGATGTTTTAGCCGTAGCGCTAGCAGCCAGAGTTGAGGAAGGTGCACCATTAAAAAGCACCGAAGCATCGTTTAGCAATAATGCTATTGCAAGTACCCATTAAGCTGTTAAAGCCCAGTCTGGGCTTTAATTTTACTTAATATTTTGGCCCGTTGCTACACGTGGCGGGTCACTCGCGGTATGGTTGCTTGACAGATGTTTCAAGGCATTGCTATAAAACGCAGCTATGCTTTGATCGTCGTATCAATCGGTGACCATGCCGTTCAGAGCCATTTTTTGAAACAATCAAGGGGTGAAGAGTGAATAAGTCCGAGCTGATTGAAGCCATTGCCGCATCTGCTGATATTCCTAAAGCAGCGGCAACTCGCGCATTGGATGCCATGGTGGAGTCTGTCACCGATAGCCTTAAGAAAGGTGAAAGCGTATCACTGGTGGGCTTTGGTACCTTCGCGATCAAAGAGCGTGCCGCCCGTACTGGCCGCAACCCGCAAACTGGTCAGCCTATCCAGATCAGTGCTGCAAAAGTACCTAGTTTCAAAGCAGGTAAAGCGCTGAAAGACGCCGTCAACTAATTTGCCCGCGTTTGCTGTAACCTAATGGGCGCATCGTATTAGCGATGCGCCCATGTTATTTTCTGGCCCCCTATTCGTCCAAATCTGGCGGGTCAATGTGTTTGGCTGTGACTATCTGAGGCTAGCATGCTGCAAAGTATTCGAGATGGCTCCAGGAGCTGGGGTGCCAAAATTATTATCGGTGTCATGGTTGCGGCCATGGCGCTGTTCGGGATTGAGTCACTGTTCGGGCTTTTTGGCAGCGATCCAAACGAAGTGGCGAGTGTTAATGGCCAACCCATAATGCGTCAGCAGGTTGAGCTTGAAGTGCAGCGTGCTCTGCGCTCAGGGCAAGTGCCACCAGAGCAAGAACGTGCGCTACGCAACGATATGCTTGATCAACTAATAACGGCGCAACTGCTTTCTCAGTACGCAGAAGATGGCGGTTTTACCGTGTCTGATAATCAATTGGATCAGATGATCGTCAGCCTGCCAGAATTCCACGATCAAGATGGCCGCTTCTCTGCTGACGTTTTTCGCAACCGCTTAGCAGGTGCAGGCTATACACCCATGTCTTTTCGCGAAGAGTTACGCGTTGATATTCAGCGTCAACATCTTCAGCAAGGTCTAGCGTTCAGCGATTTTAGTCTGCCCAGTGAACAAGAGCGTTTAGCCTCTCTCCAGCGTCAGGAACGTAGCTTCCGTTACGTAGTGCTTGATGGTGGTGATGTAGATACTGACTTAACTATTAGTGAAGAAGACCTTGAAAGTTACTATGAGGCCAATCAGGAACGCTATGAGCGTCCTGAGCAAGTACGCTTAGAGTATGTTCTGATTGATCGCCAATCGATGGCACAAGAGCAAGATATTGATGAAGATGTATTGCGCGATGCATGGCGTGAGCAAAATCGTGATGCAGACCGTCGTGTTTCCCATATCATGGTCACGTTTGGTAATGATCGGTCTCGTGAAGAGGCCCAGGAGTTAGCCGCATCCGCTCGTGAAGCGCTTGATGAAGGCGAGTCTTTTGCTGATACCGCGGTGCGCTACTCTGACGATACGGCTAGTGCAGAAGAGGGCGGCGATCTAGGTGTCATTAGTCGAGGCTTCTTTGGTGATACCTTTGATGATGCGGCGTTTGGTCTTGAAGAAGGCGATATTTCTCAAGTAGTCGAGCTTGATGGTGCTTTTCATATTATCCAAGTCACCGACATTCGCGGACCTACCTTTGAAGAGCAGCGTGATCAGCTGCAGCGCGAGGTTGCGCTTCGTGACATCGATAGTGAATTTAATCAGCGCGTGCAGCAGCTAATCGACGAAAGCTTTGCTGCTGAAGATTTACAGAGTGTTGCTGATGAAATTGGCTTAACGCTACAAGAGAGCGATTGGCTCGCTCGTGATGACACAGCTGAAGGCGTATTATCCGAGCCTGGCGTGATCGCTGAAGCTTTTAGTGACGATGTATTAGTTGAAGGCTACAACAGCGAAGTCATTGAGCTTGACCAGGATCGCCGTCTAGTACTTAGGGTTGCCGAACGACGGGAAGCGACCTTGCTTTCGCTTGATGACGTGCGTGAGGAAGTCGAGATGTCCGTAGCTGCATTACAGCAGCAAGAAGCACTGCGTGAAGAGGCTCAAACGCTGATTGCAGAGCTGCGTAGCGGCAGCGATCAGGGCGACATTAGTTGGCTCGAAGCCAATAGCGTCAGTCGTCAGTCTGATTCCACCGTACCACAGTTGATTGTTCAGGAAGCGTTCCGTATGCCGCGCCCTGAAGAGGGCGAGAGTGTCTATCGTGCCGTAGAGCTACCGCAAGGTGTTGCTTTAGTAGCCTTAGATAGCGTGACTGACGGTGAAGTCGACGAGCAAATGGAAACGTTTGTGTCGCAAATGGCTGAGCAGCTGCGTGCGCAATCGGTGCTGCAGGGTTTGATTGATGACCTACGCAGCAATGCGGATATTGAGCGATAAAGCTAGCTTCTCAGTGACTTAAAACTCAGTTGTTGGGTAACAAAAAAAGCCGATCTCAATGATCGGCTTTTTTAGTGGTGAATAAGTGGTTAAGGATTAGGCGGTTGAGCCAAGGCAAACTGACGCAATCTTGGAGCCGTATGGTCAGAGCGTTCGATGACAATATCCCAGCCGTGCTGGGCATCCCAGTCACCTAGTACATACCGTTTCGCCGGTACATCCTCAACGGTCAGGTCATGCACTTTTGGGCGGTGGGTGTGGCCGTGAATCATTGTTGTCAAACCATGGCGCTCCATCACCCTCACTACCTCTTGATGAGTGACATCCATGATCGCTTCTGCTTTATTGGCATTGGCTTCACCTGATTGGGCGCGCAAGCTTTGCGCCAGGGCTACCCGCTGTTCCAAAGGCAGGGCGAGCATTTGAGCCTGCCACTCTGGGTGACGCGACTGCTGGCGAAAAGCCATGTAGGCCTCATCCTGAGTGCACATACTGTCGCCGTGCAGCAGCACAACGGGCACGCCCTGAATCTCCACTTCCTCAACATCGGGTAGTAGAAATGCCTGGCAAGCCGTGATGAAGCGTTCGCCGAGTAGAAAGTCGCGATTGCCGTGCATCAAGTAGACAGCGGTGCCGTCGCTACTGAGCCTGCGCAAATGACGAATCACCTCTTGAGCAACGTCGCAAAGCGGATGTGTTTTGGCGTCAAGCAGATCATCGCCAATCCAGGCGTCAAAAAGATCACCAAGAATATAGAGCGCATCTGCTCCTGGAGCAGTGTGCTCTAAATAGCGGTAGAACCCCTGATTAATCTCAGGGGTATCGCTACTTAGATGCAGGTCGGCAACAAGCAGTGTGCGCATAAGGCTCCCTAGTTTATTCCGCTTCCTTGATGTAAGCGCGCTCAATGATGACATCTTCAGCCGGAACATCGGCGTGCATACCACGGCGAGTGGTCGTGACATTTTTAATCGTATTCACAACGTCCATGCCATCAACAACTTCGCCAAATACCGCGTAGCCCCAGCCTTGCAGACTTTTGCCGCTATGATCTAGAAAGCTATTGTCGCCCACATTGATAAAAAACTGCGCAGTTGCAGAGTGTGGATCCTGGGTGCGAGCCATTGCCAGTGTGCCGATAGTGTTTTTTAAACCATTGTCAGCTTCGTTATCGATTGGGTCACGGGTCGACTTTTGCTCAAAATCTTTATCAAAGCCGCCGCCTTGAACCATAAAGCCATCAATTACCCGGTGAAACAGGGTGCCGTCATAAAATCCGTCGCGAACATACTGCTCAAAATTCGCCGCGCTAATCGGCGCTTTTTCATGGTTAAGAGCGATGGTGATGTCACCGTGGTTCGTCTGTAATACGATCATTGATAAATTCCTGTTCAATAAAGGCGTTCGCCTTGGCGCTGTGCATCGGCGTCACGTTATAATAGCTGTTTTGTCCTGCACCGCGAAGGGCCATAAGGGTATCCTAGGTCTACACGGCTCAGCACGCCATCCACCACGAGGTAATTAACACCACCATGACCAACGAGACCACCCCAGCGCCGAACTTCATTCGTAACCAAGTACGCGACGAGATCGAGGGCGGCCAGGTCACTAAAATCGTGACACGCTTCCCCCCGGAACCTAATGGCTTTCTACATATCGGCCATGCGAAGTCGATCTGTCTGAATTTCGGGTTGGCGGAGCAAATGGGTGGCGAGTGTCATCTACGTTTCGATGACACCAACCCTGCCAAAGAAGAACAGGCGTATATCGATGCGATCAAAGAAGATGTCAGTTGGTTGGGCTTTGAATGGTCCGGGCCGGTGCGTTTTGCCTCTGACTACTTTGACCAGCTCTATGCCTGGGCGCAGCACCTGATTCGTGAAGGCAAGGCTTACGTTGACGATCTTTCTCCGGATGAGATTCGTGAATATCGCGGTACTTTGACGGCGCCGGGTAAAGCCAGCCCCTACCGCGAGCGCAGCGTGGATGAAAACCTTGATCTGCTTGAGCGTATGCGTAAGGGTGAATTTGGCGAAAGTGAAAAAGTGCTGCGCGCTAAAATTGACATGGCCTCACCCAATATCAATTTACGCGATCCGATTCTTTACCGAATTCGTCACGCAAGCCATCATCAAACCGGGGATAAGTGGAAAATCTATCCCTCTTACGACTTTACCCATGGCCAGTCGGATGCCATTGAAGGCATCACGCACTCAATTTGCACGCTGGAATTTGAAGATCACCGCCCGTTGTACGAGTGGTTCTTGAATAATTTACCGGTACCTGCAAAGCCGCGCCAGATCGAGTTCGCACGTTTGAATCTCGATTACACCCTGACCTCCAAGCGCAAACTTAAGCTGCTGGTTGACGAGAAAATTGTCGCTGGCTGGGATGACCCGCGTATGCCGACTATTTCCGGTATGCGCCGCCGCGGCTATACGCCAGCCTCTATCCGTAAATTCTGCGAAATGATTGGTGTTACGCGCGCTGACGGTGGCTTGGTTGATATCGCTATGCTGACCCACGCCATTCGCTCGGATCTTGAAGACAATGCCCCGCGTGCGATGTGTGTGTTAAACCCGCTGAAAGTTGTGTTAACCAACGTACCTGAAGATCACCAAGAGATTTACGAAGTACCGGGTCATCCCGCCCGTGAAGATATGACCATGCGTAAAGTACCGTTCACTCGTGAGCTCTACATCGATCAAGAAGACTTTATGGAAGAAGCCCCTAAAAAGTTCTTCCGCTTGGCGCCAGGCAAAGAAGTACGCCTGCGCAATAGCTACGTGATCCGCTGCGATGAAGTGATTAAGGACGCCGCCGGCGAAATCAGCGAGCTGCACTGCTCGGTGGATTTCGACACCCTGGGCAAAAATCCCGAGGGGCGTAAGGTGAAAGGCGTCATTCACTGGGTCAGTGCTACCCATGGCGTGCCGATGGAAGTTCGTCTTTATGACAATTTGTTCACCGTTGAGCAACCCGATCGCGATAAAGACGCTGACTTCCTTGAGCACCTAAATCCTGAATCGCTAACCGTTTACCAAGCGATCGGTGAACCCAGCCTTGCCGAGGCGCTACCTGAGTCACGCTTCCAGTTTGAGCGTGTCGGCTATTTCTGCGCGGACCGTCATGACTCAACGCCAGAGCATTTGGTGTTTAACCGCACGGTCGGATTGAAAGATAGCTGGGCGAAAATCAAACAGAAGGGTTAAGGAAAACGTCATATGCATATTTACAATACACTGACGCGTCGCAAAGAACCTTTCACCCCGCTGGTCGCGGGAAAAGTGAGCATGTATGTCTGCGGCATGACGGTGTATGACTACTGCCACCTTGGTCACGCCCGCGTTATGGTCGCCTTTGATGTGATCACGCGCTATTTGCGTGAACGTGGTTATGACGTTAACTACGTGCGCAATATTACTGATATCGACGATAAAATTCTTAAGCGCGCCGACGAGAATGGCGAAAGCATCACCGCGCTGACTGAGCGCATGATCGCTGCTATGCATGAGGATGAGGCGCGGTTGTTCGTTTTGCCGCCAAGCCATGAGCCGCGAGCGACTGGCCATATCGGTGATATCGTGGCCATGATTGAAACACTGATTGAAAAAGGCTTTGCTTACGCCGCGGACAATGGGGATGTCTACTACCGGGTGCGCAAATTTGCCGATTACGGCAAGCTTAATAATCGCCAGCTTGACGATATGCGCTCCGGTGCGCGGGTTGAGGTGGATGTCCATAAAGAAGACCCCCTTGACTTCGTCCTGTGGAAAGCCGCAAAGCCAGAGGAAGCGCACTGGGCGTCACCCTGGGGTGATGGGCGGCCTGGCTGGCATATCGAGTGCTCGGCCATGTCGACCTGCTGCTTGGGAGACACCTTTGACATTCACGGCGGCGGGCCGGATTTAACCTTTCCGCACCATGAGAATGAGATTGCCCAAAGTGAGGCGGCTACGGGGAAAACCTACGTTAATACCTGGATGCACGCAGGCGCTGTAAGGGTCAATCAGGAGAAGATGTCTAAATCATTGGGCAACTTCTTTACCATTCGCGATGTGTTGGCCGAGCACGATCCTGAAGTAGTGCGGTTTTTATTGGTCGCCAGTCACTACCGTAGTGCGATTAACTACTCAGTAGACTCGTTGACTGAGGCGAGAAAATCATTAACGCGTTTATATACGGCGTTGGAAGGGGTAGCGTTCGTCACGACCACCAGCAGTGAGCCTTCGGCCTACCGGCAACGCTTTACTCAGGTAATGGATGATGATTTCAACACGCCTGAAGCTTTAGCAGTGTTGTTTGAGCTAGCCCGTGAGGTCAACAGAGCCAAGCAGGAGAATCCTGACCAAGCGCCTAAGCTTGCGGCTGAACTAAAACGGCTTGGCGCTATTTTGGGCCTTCTTCAGCAGGTACCGCAAACGTTTTTAAAAGGCACCCAGCAACAGGGTATGCCGCTTAGCGAAAGTGAGATAGAAACGAAAATTGCTCAGCGCATCGAGGCTAAAGCGAATAAAGACTTCGCTCAGGCGGATGCGATTCGTGATGAGCTCGCGGCGCTGGGGATTATTCTGAAAGACTCTCGAGAGGGTACTTCCTGGGTGTTAGAGGCTCCTTAAACGTGCTTAAACGCTGAAGGCATTTATAGTGTAAACGCTGAAGGCTCTTATACTGGTTAAGAGCCTCAGTTGTTAAAAAGCCCACTTCAAAAGGAATTCAAAATGCGCTTTTCAGCTAATTTGTTCATCGCTAAGCCTCTTGTCATGGCTTGCGCACTGTCTATTGCTGCTATTTCTCAAGCCAACGCCAACGACCCGATAGTAGTGTCATCCAAAATCGATACGGAAGGTTCGGTATTGGGTGAGTTGATTATTCAAACCCTGGAACGTCATGGTATTACTACCGAAAATCGGTTGCAGCTTGGCGGTACCAGCGTAGTACGCACGGCCCTGGAAGCTGGCGAAATCGACCTTTATCCAGAGTATACGGGTAATGGTGCATTCTTTTTTGATATGACCGACAGTCCGGTCTGGAATAATCCCGACGAGGCTTATGAAACGGTACGTGAACGTGATGCTGAACAAGGCCTGATTTGGCTGCAGCCCGCGAGCGCTAATAACACCTGGGCGATGAGTATTCGCGAAGATGTGGCCACCGAGAATGAGCTGGTGAGCTTAGATGATCTGGCTGCTTATTTGGCTGATGGTGGTGAATTCAAATTTGCCGCAAGCGCGGAGTTCGTTGAATCGGCTCAGGCACTGCCCGCTTTTCAAGAAGCCTATGGCTTTGAATTAAGCGATGAACAACTGTTAGTGCTCTCTGGTGGCAATACCGCCGCCACCATGCGGGCTGCTGCACAGCAAACCAGTGGTGTTAACGGCGCCATGACCTATGGCACGGACGGTGGCTTAAGTGCGCTTGGCCTTGTTGTCCTTGAAGATACTAAAGGCGTTCAACCTGTTTACCAGCCTGCTCCTGTGGTGCGGGAAAGCGTATTGGAAGCACACCCTGATATTGAAGCGCTACTCAATCAGGTTTTTGCTACACTCGATGAGCTCACCCTGCAAACGCTCAATGCGGATGTTGCCGTCAACGGACTCTCCCCGACCCAAGTAGCCAGCGACTACCTTGATTCCCTGGATAACTAATTAATGTCGCTATTGGATGCGCTGCCCACCCCACGAATGCGTTGGGAGGGGCGGAACCCTAATGTGGTGCTTATAAGTCTCAGCCTCGCGATGCTTGGTGCATTTTGGACGTTAGACGTCGTGAGCATGGCACCCAACCGCATTGTGTTGGGAACTGGGCATGGCGCATTAGAGGCCTTCGGCTGGCCAGGCGTGCTGTTCATCACGTTACTGTTTTCAGCCATTGGGATTTTTGCGTGGCAACCAACCTTACCTCACTATCGTGCTTTGCTTACAGTGGTGGTTGGGTTAATGGCGTTGATGCCGGTAGGGCTAATCGCAAGCGGTCTCTTATTGATTGATCCAGAGCTTCCGCAGGCACGTTTAGGTATTGGCACGGCTTACTGGGTCGTGCTCTTTGTCCTGATGCTGTGCTTAGTTGAAATTCGTTTACGCTTACATCTGACGCGTCTCCGGACCACGCTATTGCTTAGTGGCGTAGCGCTTGTATGGTGGCTATGTGCGTCTTTTTGGTTGGATAATCTTGCGCTAGTTCAAGAGTTTAGAGCACGTGATCGCCAGTTCTTAACCGCCGTTGGGCAGCATATTAGGTTAGTGAGTATAGCTGTGGGCGTCAGTGTGGTGTTGGGGTTACTGCTCGCCATGTTGATGCGACGCTATGCCCGCCTGCAGAAGGGGGCGTTTACACTGCTTAATTTCTTACAGACCATTCCCAGCCTAGCGCTATTTGGTTTGCTGCTAGCACCGCTTGCCTGGCTTGCAGCAGAGGTGCCATTTTTGGCGCAACTAGGTGTTAGCGGTATCGGTACAACGCCTGCTTTAATTGCCCTGATTGCTTACAGCCTGCTTCCCATGGTACGCAATACCTATATCGCCCTTGAAGAGGTTAGCAAAGACACCTTAGAGGCAGCAAAAGGCATGGGTATGCGCGCAGGACAGCGTTTTTGGCAGGTTCGCTTGCCGTTGGCGTTACCGGTGCTTTTGGAAGGGATACGTATTACCACTGTACAGGCCATTGGGCTTACTGCCGTGGCGGCTCTGATTGGTGCTGGCGGACTGGGTACCTTTATTTTTCAAGGTTTGGGTCAAGCTGCCATGGATATGGTGCTACTTGGCGCACTGCCGATTTTAATAATGGCTCTGGTGGTAGATGCGGGGCTAGGTGCATTAGCAGAAGCGCTACGCCCCGGAGGGGATGAATGATTGAGCTTTCCCATGTCTCTAAGCGATTTGGTACTGAAACCGCGGTGGATGATATTTCACTGCGCGTACCCAAAGGCAAATTTTGTGCGTTAGTCGGCACTTCGGGTTGCGGTAAATCGACCACTTTGCGCATGATCAATCGCTTAATTGAGCACAGTGAGGGTGACATCATCCTTGATGGGCAGGCGATTGAAGCGTATGACCCGGTAAAACTACGCCGCAGAATTGGCTATGTTATCCAGCATACTGGACTGTTTCCCCATTGGCGCGTGGCGCGCAATATTGGTTTAGTCCCCCGCTTGCTCAAGTGGCCTGCGGCGGAGGTTCAATCACGGGTAGAAGAGCTGATGAATTTGCTCGGCTTACCAGTGGGAGAGTTTGGGGATAAATATCCTCATCAGCTTTCCGGTGGGCAAGCGCAGCGAGTAGGTGTAGCGCGGGCACTTGCTGCCGACCCCGACATTCTGTTGATGGACGAGCCTTTCGGTGCGCTTGATCCTATTACCCGTGAAAAGCTACAGGACGAGTTGGCCAAGCTACAGGCACGAATGCAGAAAACCGTTGTGTTTGTAACCCATGACATGGATGAGGCCCTTAAGCTTGCCGATCATCTAGTCGTGATGCGTGAGGGGCGTATTGTTCAGCAAGGCACGCCGCTGGCGCTATTGCAGCATCCTGCTGACCCCTTTGTAGAGTCACTGTTAGGTGGCCTTGAGCGGGGGCTTAAGCAAGCCGCATTAACCCGTGTTAGAGATCACATGACATCAATGGGCCCAACCTTGCCTGCCCAGTCACGTATTCCAGCGGATTTTTCGCTGCGCCAAGCGCTCTCCATGATGCTGCGTGACCATAGTGACCGCCTGACGGTGGTGGACCAGCACGATGTCCCCATTGGTGAGTTGACGCTGCGCAGAATTATTAAAGAAGCACAGTTCGATAGAGGCGGCTCGCGTGAGTGAACAGCTGAGCGTAATGCAATCACGGCAGCAGGCGCCAATGTGGTTATGGCCACTGCTCTGGGGCACTTTGCTGCTGATTAGCGTCATGGGGATGCCCTACGCTGAAGCACTGTTTCGTTGGATAGAGCCCAATGCTCGTCAGGTCATTTATGCGCGTGCCGAGTTTTATGTATTGCTAGGTCGCCATTTGCTAGTGGTGGGAGTTGCAGCGGCTGTCACCATTTTGGTGGGCGTATTAGCAGGGATTGCGGTCACTCGCGAACGCGGCCGTGATTTTTTACCGCTGGTGGCCCAGTTAGCCTCCCTTGGGCAAACATTCCCACCGGTGGCCGTTTTGGCGCTGGCGGTGCCGGTGCTGGGGTTTGGTACCTTACCCATTATGGTAGCGTTAATGCTCTATGGGCTTTTGCCCATCGTGCGTAATACGCTCACCGGCCTGCAAGAAGTCGATAACGAGATTAAAACAGCGGCCCACGCCATGGGTATGACACCGACTCAAACCCTTCGCCAGGTCGAGCTGCCGCTGGCGGCACCGGTTATTCTGGCAGGAATTCGTACCTCGGTGACTATCAATATTGCCACCGCCGCGTTAGGTGCCACCGTGGGCGCAAGTAATTTAGGCGACCCAATTATTGCGGGCATCGTTAATGGCAATATGGCTTATGTCGTGCAGGGTGCGTTGACCATCGCGTTGTTAGCGCTAACGGTTGATAGCCTGTTTGAACTGCTGCAGCGTAAGCTGAGGTCCCGCTTTTCTACGCCCTAGCCGGTGCCATAAACTTACTTATTATGTGTTTCTCTGCGGCTTAAGTAGCATCCCTAAAGTGCTTGTGCTGCGTTACTGTCCTACGTGTTGTGGTAGCCCTGGATGTTGTGTTGGCCAATGGCAGATAAATCCACTGGCAAAAACGGCCAATACCAGCAACACTGCCCTCAAAAGGGGTAAAACAAGGACAATAATGATGACACAGTATCTGCACCAGCCAGCCTTTATGACTGGCGATGAAATTTCGATACCGACGTTTAGTCTGCTCAATCCAGAAGGGGAGTTGCATAGCGGCGCTGTCGAACCTGTACTTGAGCGTGACCATGCCCGGCGTATTTACCAAGCGATGCTTGCCACCCGTATCTTGGATGAACGAATGATGGCCGCCCAGCGTCAAGGGCGACTAAGTTTCTACATGCAGTGTACCGGGGAAGAGGCCGCCGTGGTGGGGGCCACCGCTGCTCTCAATGACGCAGACATGATCATGGCGCAGTACCGTGAGCAGGGTGCCTTGATGTATCGCGGCTTTTCAATTGATGAATTCATGAATCAGCTGTTCGGCAACGAGCTGGATTACGGCAAGGGCCGACAAATGCCGATCCATTATGGGTCGCGTAAGCTGCACTACATGACGATCTCTTCTCCCTTGGCAACGCAAATTCCTCAGGCGACGGGCTACGCTTACGGCCAAAAGCTCGCAGGGAACGGCCATTGCACGTTAACCTTTTTTGGTGAAGGCGCAGCGTCAGAAGGAGATTTTCATGCAGCGCTGAATATGGCCTCGGTGCATCAGGTGCCGGTGATCTTTTTCTGTCGCAACAACGGCTATGCCATTTCGACGCCTTCTACAGAGCAATTCGCCGCCGACGGCATTGCGCCACGTGCATTCGGTTATCACATGCACGTGATCCGGGTTGACGGAAACGATGTCTTGGCAGTGTATGAAGCGACCCGTCAGGCACGCAAAATTGCCGTTGAACAAAATCAGCCGGTGTTGATTGAAGCCATGAGCTACCGCCTTGCCGCTCACTCCTCCTCAGACGACCCTTCAGGCTATCGCTCTAAAGATGAAGAAGAGGTATGGCGCGCCAAAGACCCACTGCTGCGGCTACAAAAGTGGCTATTGAACAAGCAGTGGTGGAGCGAAGAGGAGGAGGCTGCTCAGCAAGAGACGCTGCGCCGAGAAGTGTTGGAAACCATGAAGCGTGCAGAGAAGCGTTCATCGCCGCCACTGGAGAGTTTGATCAGCGATGTCTACGCCGATATCACCCCAGCACTACAGCGTCAGTTTGATCAATTAAAACGTCATATACGTCGCTACCCGGATGCCTATCCCCGCGGGGCAAAGTCGCTGGACTTGGATGTAAGCACGGATTCTGATTCCCAGGGAGAGGCGTAACATGGCTACTATGAACATGCTCCAGGCGATTAATAACGCACTGGATATTGCCATGGCAGAGGATGAAAAAGTCATTTGCTTTGGTGAAGATGTGGGTATATTTGGCGGCGTATTTCGTGCCACCAGTCACCTGCAGGAGAAGTACGGCAAAGCGCGCTGCTTTAATACGCCACTTGTGGAGCAGGGTATTATCGGTTTTGCCAATGGCTTAGCGGCTCAAGGCTCGGTGCCCGTCGCGGAAATTCAATTCGCCGATTATATTTTTCCCGCCTTTGATCAAATCGTCAATGAAACCGCCAAGTTCCGCTACCGCTCTGGGGATCTATTTAATGTCGGTGGGCTGACTATTCGTACCCCTTACGGTGGCGGTATCGCCGGCGGCCTCTATCACTCTCAATCACCGGAAGCTTATTTCACCCATACACCTGGATTAAAAGTGGTGGTGCCGCGCAACCCCTATCAGGCCAAAGGGCTACTGCTTGCCGCTATTCGCGACCCGGACCCAGTGCTTTTCCTGGAGCCAAAGCGTCTCTATCGAGCGGCGGTGGGTGAAGTGCCAGAGGATGATTACCAACTGCCCATTGGCGAAGCCGAAATCACCAAAGAGGGTACCGATATTACCGTGGTCGGTTGGGGCGCGCAGATGGAAGTCATTGGTAAAGCGGTAGATTTAGCTGAAGAGCAGGGTATTGCCTGTGAAGTTATTGATCTGCGCACGCTGCTGCCCTGGGATGCAGATACGGTCGCTGAATCTGTGCTTAAAACAGGACGTCTTGTTGTTAGCCATGAAGCCCCGTTAACCGGCGGCTTTGCGGGTGAAATTGCCGCCACGATACAAGAACGTTGTTTTCTCTACCTGGAATCGCCGATTGCACGGGTGACCGGGCTGGATACGCCTTTTCCGCTGGTGTTGGAAAAAGAGTACCTGCCTGATCATCTGAAAATTTTTGAAGCGATTCGCGAAAGCGTCAATTTTTAGTGGCTATTAATGCCTAAGAACGCATGGGGAGAGTAACAATGAGCGATTTTTTACTGCCGGATATTGGCGAAGGCATCGTCGAATGTGAAGTAGTTGAGTGGCGTGTGGCCGAAGGCGACACAATTGAAGAAGACCAGCCTATCGTTGAAGTTATGACCGATAAGGCATTGGTTGAAATCACTGCCCCTGAAGCGGGGGTTGTGACCAAGCTGTATGTTGCTCAAGGCCAAATTGCCAAAGTGCATGCGCCCTTGTATGCCTATCAGATCGATGGGGAAAACGCAGCCGTTGTCGACCAGGAACACGCAGAGGCGGCGATAGCGACGAACAATGAAGTGCCAGTTGAACTACCCACAAGCCTTTCAAAACCAGACACATCAGCAGCAGCTCCTGCTGCGCCATCAAAGGGTGCCGCTACGGGTGAGTACGGCGTAGGGCATGGAAAAGTGCCTGCTAGCCCTGCGGTTAGGCGTTTAGTGCGTGAGCACTCCCTAGAGCTTACTGAGATTGCGGGCAGTGGCAAAGATGGCCGTGTACTCAAAGAGGATGTGTTGGCGCATCTTGACCAAACACCACAAGCGCAAACTTCACCTAATCAGGCGACAGAGCAATCAGCCAGCAATTCACAGCCTGCAAGACAGCCAGAATTTCAGGCGCCTAGGGTAGAGACTCTTCGCGGCATACGCGCAGTAATGGCCAAACGTATGGTCGAAGCGGCTAGCACCATCCCGCATTTCCACTACGGCGAAGAGATTGATGTCACCTCACTGCTGGCGCTTAGAGAGCGCTTAAAACCGCTTGCCGAGGCTCAGGGTGAGCGACTAACCCTGATGCCCTTCTTTATGAAAGCCATGGCATTAGCAGTAGCCCATGAGCCAATTGTAAATGCTCAGCTAAATGCAGCCGGGGACGAGTTGCACTATTACCCTCAGTGCAATATTGGTATGGCGGTGGATAGTAAAGTGGGTCTGATGGTACCCAATGTGAAAAACGTTGAGCGCTTAACCCTGCTGGAGATCGCTCGTGAAGCAGGTCGATTAACTACGGCTGCACGGGAGGGGCGAGTTGACCAAGCGGATCTAAAGGGAGGCACGATTAGTATTTCTAATATCGGCGCGCTTGGCGGCACCTACGCAGCGCCGATCATTAATGCGCCTGAAGCCGCGATAGTGGCAATTGGCAAAACCCAGTGGCTGCCACGCTTTGATGACCAGGGCGCGGTGCAGCGTAGGGCGATTATGACGATTACCTGGGCAGGTGATCACCGCTTTATCGATGGTGGCACCATCGCGCGCTTCTGCAATGCCTGGAAAGGCTTTCTTGAAGCACCGGAAACCATGCTGCTTCATTTGGGCTAACAGGCCACACTATGCCACCACAGGTACCGCTTCAGCAGTTTTACATACCCGAAGAGCAATCGGTATACCTGCTGAGCCACCACGATGCCCGTAAGCTTAAAGACTGGGTGGCGCTGTGCCAAGTGCAGCTCACCCAGTTGGGCTATCAAAGCATTGAGTTGATCGGCAAGGGGGCTTATGGTTTTGTATTTGCTGGCAGCGCGCCCACTGTTGGCGTGGGTGCTAACCCGAACTACGTGTTCAAGTTTTCACGCATTACTCTACCAACCCATTTACAAGAGCGCCTCGAAGAAGAGGCGTTTATGCTTGATCAAGTCTCCCACCCGCGAATTCCTGGTTTGATCACCTATCAGCGCTCGCGAGGGCAATCAATACTGGTAATGGAGCGGGCGCCTGGCCTGAATTTGGAGCAAGTATCGCTCAAGCAGGGGCGTCTCTCTCCACGCTTGATTGTGCGTATCGCCGCGCAGTTAGCCGATATTCTTATCGCGCTTCGACATGAAACGGGCCCTCAGTGCCGTCCGGTGGTGCATGGCGATATCAAGCCCTCCAATTTAGTATTTGACTCTGAGCATGAATCCATTGCGCTGATTGATTGGGGCTCATCGGTATTTGCTCAGCTAGATGCTCAGCTGCAGTTTGTGGGCGCCAACGTGATGGAGCTGATGTCGGATAATTTGCAGCAAACCAATGCCCGCCTAGGGGATGTGTACTTTATCGGAGAGGAGCAGTTGAACGGAGCGCTCTCTTCGCCGCGCTTTGATGAGCAGGGGGTAGCCGGGACACTGTATGCGCTGGCGTCGGCACAATCCTGCCGCTTTGGTCATCGAGCCATTCCCGCCAGTTCACTTGGCTTACCCATGGAGTTCGCTCGCACCTTGGATGGCATGCTCGACCCCGACCCACAGGTTAGACGCAAAGCGGGTGACTACTTCGTACAGCGTATGTCGCGTATGGCCCGAGTCGTGATGATTGATTTGCCTACTGAGGTTAAAGTGCCCTTAGTGCCGGTCTGGGGGCGACCTGCCGAGCAGGAGATTGATACAGTTGTCTATAGCTCGCGCAAAGCCTTTCTGCGAGAAGCCTTTTCACAGGAAGAGCATGCCCAAGAAACCCTAAATGACGTTAACGATGTGCAGCTAGACCGCTACTACAAGCAGTTTATGCAGGGAATGGGCGAAACCGAAAAGGCCTTTTTGGCCTCAGTGAGCCGGTTAGGAAAATATCCCGTGGTAGGGGGGTTGGCAGTACGCTGGGAACGTGAAGGGGTGTATATCGACTCTTCATTAAACCTGCATGACCCTGCGCTCAAGCCTGCCTTTATCGAGGCGGTTAATAATATGGTGCATCTCGCGCGGGCGATTCATCGCCAAGGGGTATTTAAAAGCTGCCTGTTCAATGCTCGCCAAACGCTCCATTTAGAACGCGCTTCAGCGGATGACGCCTTTGTCAGCGAGCCAAATATGGCAATCAGCTATGAGCTGAGTGCGGTGCCGGAGCTTGAGGATCGCACCCGTCAACACAGCTATTTTGAAGATGGCCCCGACCCCGAAGAGTTACTGGTGCTGCCTGAATCGATCATGCGCGTGCTGCAGCAACTAAACGACATTCATCATACCGGTATGATTATTTTTGAAGCGTTACCCCAGCACCTTAAAATTCATAGCTACTACCGTTTGCTTGACCCTGCCAAAGAGCATGAATTTCGCACGCTGCTGGCGAGTATTCTTGCATCGGTTAACCAAATCGAAGGGTTGGGGGTCTCCGGCTTCATGAAGATGCCCTACAAGGACACGCGCTACTTTCCCCACCTGGAAAAACAGCCAGAGCGCTATTATCCCCGCGACCCGCGGGAGTATGTGAAAAAAATATCAAACCAGTAGAGTGATTTTTTAGCGCTCCGGGCTGTTGATCACATCGGTCTGCTGCGCTAACCACGCTGCCAGCTGTTCGGTCAGCTCGTCGCTAGCACGTCCAAACGCATCCACTACCTCCGCAATGTCGACGCTGCTCGCTTGAGCACTGGTGCTGAAGTTCATGGCAGCAAGTGGCGTTCGGTTCGAAGTGCCGACCAGCTGTACATCAAGCTGCACCCTAACCGTAGGTGGATTGGTCATATAATCGCTCTGGAAGTGACGTAGTTCACTGAGTAGCAGCAGATCATGCGGCAAGCGGTCACTGCCTACACCAGCAAATAGCTGGCTCTGTTGTAACCCTGCAATCAAACGTGCCTTAAGCAAGTCAGGTGCATCTTCATGCCAACGGGCACCCTCGTAGACATTGACCACATTACGCTCTGGATAAACCACAATCCGGTTGCTACTGAGCAGATGTCCCGCTTCAGGATCGGCAATGCCTAGGCGCTGGCTAGCGCTACTAGATGAGATAGCCGCAGCCGGCAAGTCGCTGGCAGGCAAACGGTAAAGCGTGGCAGGCTCGCTTTCGGGCAGTATCGAACAGCCCGCACTGAGTAGAAGGGCAGCACTGACTAGAATAGTGGCGGGGATACGTAAACTCATGGGCGGAACTCCTCTACCTGATCACGGCCCAGGAAAAAGTCCGTCGGGCTCTCTTCCAACTGGCGGGTAATACGATCCAGCGTACTCAGTGTTGAGCGAAGCGAAGAGAGCGCTGGCGCAATATTCTGCGCACCTTGCAAACTGCCTTCAATGGCACCTGCGTTAGTCTCCACTAACTGCTCAATGCGCTGGGCGGCACGCGCCACATCGCGGCTAGCATCGGCAGCGCTTTGCATGACTATACGGCCATCCTCGCGTAGTAGCTGAGTGGCTTCATGACTGAGTTCATCAATACTTGCAAGCGTAGTGGTTGCCTGACGCGCAGCGTCGCCAAACAGCGCCATATTGTCATCTAGGGCTTCTTGCTGAGTGGCAATCATCTCGGTGATCTGGGCAATATTGGTCAAAATATTGCCAGCCTGCTCACGGTTATTATCGTCAAATAGCTCGTTAACGTTTTGTAAGATCGAATTGATGTTCTCGATCATCTCTTCACCCTCATCGAATAGCGTGGCGATAGGGGAAGGGTCGGCCTGAATAAACGGCTCCTCATCGTTGGTTTGATCAACCAAGCGTGGGCTCTCTGGGGTGCCGCCGTGGAGCTGAACGGACATGCTGCCGGTAATACTGGCAAAGGCGAGTCTGGCGCGAGTATCTGTTTTGATCGGTGCATCATCGTAGACGCGGATATTGGCAATGACTTGGCGTGGATCGTTTGGATTCAGAATCAGTTCAGTCACATCGCCTATCTCAATGCCGTTGTACTGCACTTTGCTGCCTACGGACAGGCCGCTTACGCTGCGCTCAAAGAGGATGCGGTAGGGCTGATAGCTGCGTTCACCGGCGGCATAGCTCATCCATAGCGCAAACAGAAGTGCGCCAGCGGCCGTTGCCAGCGTGAAGAGACCGATTAAAACGTGATGCGCCCGTGTTTCCATGTGCAGTCACTCCTGGACGTTAGCGTTAGTTGAAGAGATGGAATGCGCACTTTGTGCAGCTCTTCCACGGGGCCCGTGAAAGTAGTCTTGAATCCATTCATCGTTGGTTTCAGCCACTTTGTCGATGGTGTCCACCACCAACACGCGTTTTTGCGAGAGCACGGCAACCCGGTCACAGGCGGCGTAAAGCGTATCCAGGTCATGGGTGACCAGGAAAACGCTGAACCCAAGTGCATCACGAAGGGTTACCAGCAACTGATCGAATGCCGCCGCGCCAATAGGGTCAAGCCCTGCAGTAGGCTCATCAAGAAACAGTATGTCTGGGTCTAGCGCTAAGGCGCGAGCCAGGGCTGCGCGCTTCACCATGCCGCCCGACAGTGATTCAGGAAATTGAAGCGCGGCCTGTGGGGGTAACCCGACCAGCGAAAGCTTCACCCTGGCGAGATGTTCAGCATCTTCGCGAGGTAGCTTGGCGTGCTCAATCAGCGGCAGGGCAATATTCTCCTGCAAATTCAAAGAGCTAAACAGCGCGCCACGCTGGAATAGAACGCCAAAGCGGCGTTCAATATGACTGCGCTCTTTTTCGCTTAGCTCGTTAAGGGTGGTGCCCAGGACTTCGACCGTGCCGCCATTGGGGCGTTTTAAGCCGACAATGCTGCGCAAAAGTACCGATTTACCGGTACCTGAACCGCCCACGACGCCAAGAATTTCGCCGCGTTCAAGAGTGAGATCCAAGTCTTCGTGAACGACATGGGAGCCGAAACTGTTGACCAATCCCCGTACCTTAATTACGGGTTGGTTGTTTTGCTCTATGGCTTTATCTGAATCCATTACCAGCCCATCTCCATGAAGAATAGCGCGGCGAGAGCATCAATCAGAATCACCATAAAAATCGACTGCACCACGCTGGAGGTGGTATGCGCCCCCACTGATTGGGCGCTGCCGCTCACCTTAAAGCCCTCCAGGCAGCCAATAACGGCAATCACAAACGCAAATACCGGGGCTTTGCTTAGCCCTACCAGAAAGTGCGTTACTGACACGTCTTTTTGGAGTGTGTTCATAAACTGGGTAAGAGAAATATCCAGTGACAGAGTAGCGACCATAGCGCCACCCGCTAAACCGCTGAGCATGCCCACAAATGCCAGCATGGGTAGGCTAATTAACATCGCCATGACCCGAGGCAGCACCAAAAGCTCAATAGGGTCTAGCCCTTGCGCTTGAAGGGCATCTATCTCTTCATTGGATTTCATGGCGCCAATTTGCGCTGTAAAGGCGCTGGCGGTACGTCCTGCTAGCAGTATGGCGGCGAGCAGAACGCCGAACTCGCGCAAAAAAGAGAACGCCACCAGATCGATGGTATACACCGTGGCACCAAAATCCTGCAAAACGGTAGCGCCCAGGAACGCTACTACGGCGCCTACCATAAACGTTAATAGCGCAACGATAGGCACCGCATTAAGGCCGCTCTGCTGAACATGCGCTACCGTGGCAGTCACACGCCAACGGCGCGGCCGTAATATCAGCTGGAATAGGGTGGCAATGACCAAGCCAATAAAGGCGAGCAGTTGGCGCTGCTGGGACCAAAGTCCCAACATTTGTTGGCCTACGCTGGCAAGCGCTTGGCTGATGCGCGAATAAGAGGGAGTTTCAACGTCCAGTGGTGCATCCATGGCCTCGGCTATACGCACCAGCAGTGCCTGCTGTTCTTTAGGCAGTTCAGCTGCCCACTCGGACACTTTTTGTGCTTTTTCGACACCAATTAGCTCAATAACGAGTATGGCACCGGCCGTATCAAGGCGGGTGATCGCTTCTAGGGAGATCGTTTCTTTCGCAAACCTGTCAGCCTCGTTCGGCACTTTAGTGTCGGCTTTATGATCAGCAAGTGTCGATTTAATAGCGCGATAATTGGCAAGTGTCCACTCGCCTTGTAGCGTTAAGGTTTGATCATCACGCGCAATCCACTCGCTTGGCATCCCCACTCCTTGGCGCTAATAGTATTGATGAATAGTATCAATGCGCTTGTTTAGAGGACTATTATGCATTCAAACGAGCGTTAGTTAAAGTCTTCCTAGCTCAAGGCTATCTACCAGCACGATATCTGGGGGCCAACTCCAGCTTTATCTGATTAGCGACTTCTTGGAGCCGCGGGCCTAAATTGTTAACCAAGCGGTCGTGATCCAGGCGCAGGCTGGAGCCACCACAATTTATCGCCATCACTTCCGCACCGCCTTCTAAGATCAACGGCATGGCGACTGCACTAATATCGCGCTGCCAGTCTTGCTCAGAAAGACAAAAGCCGTATTGAGCATAATCTTGTAAGCTCTGTTGAATGCCTGCTTCATAACGTGGCCACTCGTTGCCATAAACTTCGGCCAACTCATGAAGCACCTGCTGGCGACGCTCCTCGGATAAGCCACATAGCCAGGCACGGCCAATCGCAGAGGTGGCAATGGGCAGCCGTGAACCGGCATCCAAACGGATGATGAGTGGGCCATGACCATGGCATGTTTCCAGATAAACCATATCGCTGCGGTCAGCGCCGCCCAGGCTTACGTTACAGTCGGTGGCATCGGCGAATTTTTGCAGATGCGGGCGGGCTATTTCACGAATGCCCATATTGGCGAGAAAGCGATACCCCAGCGCCAATACGCCGGGGCCGAGGCGATACTTCTCTAAATGCGTGTTGTGCTGCAAATAGCCCAGTTGGGTAAGGGTATAAGTTAACCGTGAGACCGTTGGGCGGGGGATATTGGTACGCTTGGAGAGTTCGGCATTGCCTAAATACTCTTCACCAGCGCCAAAGGCACGCAGCAGCTCTAAACCGCGCGCAAGCGCGGTGACAAAGTTACGATCTTTTCCTGGCAGCTGCGGGTCGTCAGCATCAGTGTCGGTGGGGTGCATTCAGTATCCCAACAATAGGTGGCTTAGGGTGCCAAGTATCGCATATCTACTTTGGCGCGGCTGTTATGCCCATCAACGAAAAGGCGTTCATTATAAAACTAACTTAGCTGTCTAGACGCTCAATAATAGTGGCGATGCCCTGGCCAACACCGATACACATGGTGACCAGCGCATAGCGTCCGCCAGTGGCCTCTAACTGACGCAAGGCCGTTAGTGCCAAGCGCGCGCCAGAAGCTCCCAGCGGGTGGCCGATAGCAATGGCACCGCCGTTGGCGTTTAATCGGCTGTCGTTGGCGGAAATTCCTAACTGCTGTACGCAGCCCAATACTTGAACGGCAAACGCTTCGTTAATTTCAATCACATCCATTTGCTCAAGCGTGAGTCCTGCACGGGCAAGCGCCTTTTGCGAAGCAGGAACCGGGCCCAAGCCCATCACTCTTGGCGCAACACCGGCAACGGCGCTGGCAACTATGCGCGCGCGGGGCGTTAAGCCGACACGCTCGCCGACACCTTGGGTGCCAACAATCAAGGCAGCGGCGCCGTCATTGAGGCCTGAGGCATTGCCGGCGGTGACAACACCCCCATCGAACAGTGCTCCTAGCTTGGCTAGCTTGTCCTCGGTACTTTGCGGGCGGGGGTGCTCGTCTTTATCTACCCGTAGTGGAGGCTGTTTGCGTCCTTGGGGCACCTCAACGCCAAGCATCTCACCGTCGTAGAAACCGGCGGCCAGCGCTTGGGCGTAGCGGGCCTGGGAGCGGGCGGCAAAGGCATCGCTGGCGTCGCGGCCAATATTCAGGTCGTGGGCAATATTGTCGGCGGTTTCCGGCATGCTGTGGCTCCCAAACTCTTTAGCAATCCTAGGGTTGGGAAAGCGTGAGCCAATCACCGTATCGTACATTGGCTGGTTGCGAGCAAAAGGAGAGTCTGCTTTACCTAATACGTAGGGCGCACGGGACATCGACTCAACGCCGCCTGCTAAAAACAGCTCGCCTTCGCCCAGTCGAGCTGCCCGGGCAGCATCCATCATCGCCGCTAAGCCGCTGCCGCAAAGACGATTGACGGTTTGCCCGGCTACCTCAATCGGCAGGCCCGCCAGCAGCGCACCGTGGCGCGCCACGTTACGGGAGTCTTCACCCGCTTGGTTGGTGCAACCTGCTAACACCTCTTCATAGCTTTCTGGCGCAAAAGGGTTGCGGGCGACCAGCGCTTTAAGCGTTAAGCCCAGCAGTTCATCGGGACGAATAGCCGCTAAACTGCCACCATGGCGACCAAAGGGGGTGCGTAAACCGTCGTAAATATAGGCGTCTTGCATAAGTGTTCTCCTTGTTGTTTTTTTAAGCAGTTGTTAGCGGCATTTGCAGCGCGGCGCGGCGACGAAGCCACGGGCTAGGGCGATAGCGCGGGTCACCGGTGGCCTCTAGCAGGTTGGTCAGTATCGTCATAATGCGCGTGGCGCCGTAATGGTCGCCCATGCTTAGTGGCCCAAAGGGGTAGCCCAAACCAAGCTCAACCGCCCGGTCGATAGTCGCGGGTTCGGCAACCCCTTGTTGGGCAATATCGGCACCCACGTTAACGATGCAGGCAATCACCCGCTGGAGAACGAAACCGTTGCTATCTTGAAGCGTGCTCACCGGGGTGCGGTCATGATTGAGCAGGCTTTGCGCTGCTTGAATAAAGGTGTGTTGGGTAAGCGGTGTCGTCATTAGGCTGCGGCGTTTATCGAGCCCTGCAAGCATATCCACGGCCACGCACTGCTTGGCGTCTAGCCCCTGGCGCAGGGCGCAGCTGGTGACGTCTTCGCCAAAGGGCGTCAGCAGGCAGAGTGCTTGTTCACTGGGCTGCGCGCCGGTTTCTAACGGCCAGCCCGCCGCGTTTACCAATTCGGCGAGAGCAGAGGCACTTTCGGACTCATCCTGGCTGATCCACACTGGGCAGGCGGGCACGGTTTCAATGGCAGGCTCATCCGGCATTTGCTGCTTGCCTTCTACATAGCGGTAAAAACCTTCGCCGGTTTTACGCCCTAATAAGCCTGCAGCAAGACGTTGCCGGGTCAGCGGTGACGGGCGAAAACGTGCCTCTTCATAATACTGGTGGTAAACCGACTCCATCACGGCGTGGGAAACATCCAGGCCGGTAAGGTCCAACAGGGTGAACGGTCCCATTCTGAACCCGCCTTGATCGACCATAATGCGGTCAATGGTCGCCGGGTCAGCAACGCTTTCGCCTAAAATCCGCAGTGCTTCGGTGCCGAAGGCACGCCCGGCATGGTTAACCAGAAAGCCAGGTGTGTCGGTGGCCTGGGCCGTAAAGTGGCCCATGGCTTGACCTAGAGCATTCACCCGATTGGTAACCTCATCGGCGGTACGCAGGCCAGGGATGACCTCGGCAATTTTCATCAGTGGTACGGGGTTAAAGAAGTGAAAGCCGATGACCCGCTCGGGATGCTGGCAGGTGGCGGCAATGGCGGTGACGGATAGCGAAGAAGTATTGGTTGCTAACACCGCCTGCTGGCTGACGATCGCTTCTAAATCGCTGAACAGCCCCTGCTTGGCCTCAAGCTTCTCGACAATGGCTTCTACTACGATATCGCAGGGGGCGAGGGCGGCAAGTTCACTTGTCTCTATCAACTGCTTACTATACTGCTGCGCCTGCTGTTGAGTGATGCGCTGCTTCTCAGCACTTCTCTCCCATAGGCCATTGATAAACGTTTTGGCTTCTTTTACAGCACCCTCTTTAACATCGAACAGCATGACCTTTAGGCCTGCTTGGGCAGCCAGTTGAGCGATGCCACGGCCCATGGCACCAGTGCCGACAATACCAAGCGTGGTGAAAGGCGAAAGTGTTGATTCATTAGACATACGCTAAATCCTCTCTGTAAATGGGTTCTTTTGTGCGTTTGATTCTGCATTGCAAAATAGTGTTTCAATTATTGACTGCCATCCTAGGCTATGCAAAAGTGCCTGACAAGCAATGCAGACGCTAATTTTGCAGGGCGAAATAGGGCGTTCGTACCTAATGCAAACCGGCTTATTAGCGCCATCTATAAGCACTTCTTCCTAATAACAGTTAACAGCAGTCTCTAACGATAAAAAATACGTTGCCACCAGGAGCCGTCATGATTCGCGATCCCGAATTGATTAACCAGCTTGTCGATACTATCGCCCGTTTTGTCCGTGAGCGCTTAATTCCTAATGAGGCGCGCCTGGCAGAAGAGGATGCGGTGCCACCGGAAATTCTTGCGGAAATGAAAGAGATGGGGCTGTTCGGGCTATCGATCCCGGAAGAGTACGGCGGCCTTGGCTTAACCATGGAAGAAGAAGCGCTGGTGGCAATGGAAATTGGCAAAACGTCCCCCGCCTTTCGCTCGGTGTTTGGTACCAACAACGGCATTGGTGCCCAAGGTATTTTGATTGATGGCACCGACGAGCAGAAAGCCAAATATGTTCCACGACTGGCTACGGGTGAGATTCTTAGCTCGTTCTGCCTGACCGAGCCGGATTCAGGCTCCGACGCCGCCAGCCTGCGGACGACCGCCGTGCGTGATGGCGACCACTATATTTTGAACGGTACCAAACGCTATATCACCAACGGCCCCGAGGCGGATCTGTTCACCGTAATGGCGCGCACTGATCCCAATAACAAAGGCGCGGGCGGTATTTCTGCGTTTATTGTTGAAGGCGACACCCCTGGGTTAGTTCGCGGCCCTGCGGATAATAAGATGGGCCAGAAAGGCGCCCACACCTGCGATATTATTTTCGATAACTGTCGGGTGCCCGCCGAAAACATCATTGGCGGAAAAGAGGGCCAAGGCTTCAAAACCGCCATGAAGGTACTTGATCGCGGGCGGCTGCATATCTCCGCTGTATGCGTCGGTGTTGCTGAACGCTTAGTGGAAGAGTCATTGCGCTACACCATGGAGCGTAAGCAATTTGGTGCCGCGCTTGCCGAGCACCAGTTGATTCAAGCGATGCTTGCAGATAGTAAAACCGAAGCTTATGCAGGCAAAACTATGGTAATGGATGCCGCACGACGCAAAGATGATGGTGAAAACGTCTCAACGCTGGCTTCTTGCTGCAAACTGTTCTGCGCTGAAATGGTTGGCCGTGTGGCTGACCGTGCAGTACAGGTGCATGGTGGCGCGGGTTATATGTCTGAGTACGCGGTTGAACGTTTTTATCGTGATGTGCGGCTATTTCGTATTTACGAAGGCACGACGCAAATTCAGCAGATCGTCATCGCGCGGAATATGGTGCGGGAGGCGTCCTAATGGCTTTGTCGGTTCCCTACCAAGCACCGGACGAAAATATTTTTGGTCGCCTTGCCAGCGAACTGGTGGCTGAACTTCCTGATCGGCTCAGCACCCGCGTGCTTGAGAACGCCAAACGCCTGGCTGAACAGCCCGCCATTGTGGATGGCAACGTTCGCTGGAGCTATGCAGAGCTTGGCCGGGAAATAGACGCTGCCTGTGAGTGGTTAAGCGCAATGGGCATACGCCCTGGCGACCGGATAATGACGGTGAGTGAAAACTGTCGTGCTCTGGTCGTGCTGCTGTTGGCCGCCAGTGAATTGGATGTATGGGTGGCGATTGTGAATTCGCGCCTCTCGGCCCAGGAAGTGGACTTGATTCAGGGCAACTGCCTACCCCGGCGCGTGTTCTACACATGCAATGCCTCGCCAGAAGCTTCCCAACACGCCGAGCGCCACGCCGCCGACCGCTACCAGCATCCTCAGTTAGGAGGGCTGGCGATTTCTCCGCTGTACGACAGTGAACCTGAACCGGTATATGCCAGCGGCGCCGAACAGGTCGCGGCGATGATTTACACTTCAGGAACGACCGGTACACCCAAAGGGGTGATGCTGACCCATCGTGGCATTCTCTATATCGCTTCGATTTCGGGCGGCATGCGCCATTTAAGCGAGGGGCAGCGGGTGTATGGCGTGCTGCCGTTGTCCCATGTGTTTGGGCTTTCCTCGGTCTGTATGGGGTCGCTGTATAACGGTGCCTGCCTATATACCGTGCCGCGTTTCGATGCGGCGCATATGCTGGAGACGTTAAAGCAGGAGCGAATTACCGTACTCCAGGGCGTGCCCGCCATGTATGCCCGGGCGCTGGAGTTTTTAAAACGCGAGCAGCGCCCCCTGGAAGCGCCAGAACTGATTTATATCTCAGCAGGTGGTTCACCACTAGATAGCGACACCAAGGTGCGGGTGGAAGCGACCTTTGGGCTGACACTGCATAATGGCTACGGCTTAACTGAGGCCAGCCCCACGATCAGCCAAACGCGCATTGATGACCGCCATAGCAATAGTACCGTTGGCCGTGTATTGCCTCTGCTCGAGTACCGTCTGGAGCCGCTTAGCGATAGCGGAACTTCCGAGCAGTCCGGCGATGAGGTGGGTGAGCTATGGGTGCGCGGGCCCAATATTATGAAAGGCTATTTTCGTCAGCAGGAAGCTACCCGCGCCACTTTAACCGAAGAGGGTTGGCTCAACACCGGTGACATCGCCAAGCTCGACCACGATGACCAGCTGTATATCGTAGGGCGTAGCAAAGAGCTGATTATCCGCTCGGGCTTCAATATCTACCCACCGGATGTGGAAGCGGTGATCAACGAGCATCCTGCGGTCACGCTTACTGCCGTTGTGGGGCGTCAAGTCGCCGGTAACGAAGAAGTGGTCGCCTTTGTGCAGTGCGAGTCGGGCATTGACGTTGATATGGCAGAGCTAAAGGCCTTTATCGCCGAGCGATTGGCACCCTACAAACGGCCCACCCAAATTGTCTTAATGGATACGTTACCTTCTACCGCCAGCGGCAAAATACTAAAAGGGCGGCTGCGGGATTTAGCGCAGCAGGAGAGCGCCTCATGAGCCCTTCGCAAATACACACTCCAGATACGTCTCAACAAGCGCTCATGGGCTATCACGAGTTATTAGGTATGCATGTGGTTGAGTGGCAGCAAGACCGCGCCGTGGTTGAACTCACCATTGAGCCAAAGCACCTAAACCGCAGCGGCAATGTTCACGGCGGCGTATTGGCTTCGATGTTGGATAGCGCTCTGAGTCTGGCGGGTCTGCACTGTGATGTGCCGGGCAATATTCGCCGGGGGATGACGCTGTCACTGACCACTACCTTTGTTGGCCCCGCTCGGCAAGGCGTGTTAAGAGCAACGGGCACGCTGCGTGGGGGTGGGCAGAAAACCTATATGACGAGTGGTGAGGTCGTCGACGAAAAGGGCAATTTAGTGGCCATGGGAGAGGGATCGTTTCGGCGTCGCAGTGGCAGCGAATCGTCCGAGGGCTTTCCGGAAAATAACCCCGGGGAGTCTGCTGAGTGAACCCAGCCCGTCTACGGGTCTCGCTATTACTGCTAGTCACCCTGGCAACGCTGTTCCATCTGGTGGTCGGCAACCTTTTTTGGCAGGCGGTTGGCATTGTCGCGTTGCTGCTCTATTTATCCACGCTGGCGGGTCAGCTTACCCGTATGGCCAAAGGATTACTGCTGGTGGCGGGCGTGTTGACGCTACTTACGCTTTGGCGTTTGCCAAGCCCAGCTCAACTGCTGTTTGAGGCCAGCGGGCGTTTTGCTTTTTTTGCTACCTTTGTGGTGGCACTGAGTATGCTGCGCTTACCTGCCTATCGTTCCCGTTTGGTGCGCCGCTGCGGGCAGAGCATGCTGCTTCAACCACCCAGCCGCCGTTACCCGATTTTGTCATCAGGCTCGGCGCTGTTTGGCATCATACTCAATATCGGCGTATTAAATCTGTTCGCTGCGATGATCGAAAAGAGCAACACTTTGGGTGCCGCCCAAGGGCGGGCCTGGGTTCGCGAAGCTCGCCAGCGGCGCATGATGCTGGCGCTGTTGCGTGGGTTTTCCCTGGCGCCGCTTATTTCGCCCATGGGTATCGGTGTTGCCGTCGTATTGTCGAGTCTTCCCCAGGTCACTTGGCTTGAGCTTGCGCCCTATATTTTGGGCGCTGCAACGCTAATTTTTCTAGCGGGTTGGGTGGTGGATTTTGTGACCGGCCCACATCCTCCTGCTAGTAAAACTCAGCTAGCTACTCCTTCGTTACGCCCGTTGGGCCAGTTTAGTGTGCTGCTGATGGGCATCGTGGCGCTGGTGTTTAGCCTTGCTTGGCTGTTAGAACTGCGTTTACCCATTGCCGCACTGTTAGGCGCGCCCACGGCGGCGTTGCTTTGGCTTGCCTGGCAGCGGCGTAGGCTTGGCTATGGTGGGCTGCCAGCCGCCGTTAGTGCGGTACATCGTCAGTTGCCTTGGCTGTTGTCACCTAGTGCCAATGAGATAGTGGTGCTGGGGGCGGCGGGCTACCTGGGACATTTATGCGTTGGGCTTGTGGATACCCAGCAGTTAGCGCCGCTCTTAACGGTGTTGAATCAGTGGGGCGCCTTTAATGCCGTACTGGCTATGCTAATGGTGGTGGGGCTGGCTCAGGTAGGCGTTAATCCTATTGTGACGGTGACACTGCTGGTAGGCCTGTTACCGCAGTTAGCCATTGAGGGGTTGACGCCACCGCTAATCGGCTCGTCGCTCATGGTAGGTTGGGCGCTGGCGCTGATGTCGTCACCCATGACCGCGTCGATGCTGATATTGTCTCGCTTTACTGGGGTATCCGCCACGCGAATTGGCTACCGCTGGAACGGCCGGTTTCTGGTAACCTCGATTCCGCTGTTAGCAGCATGGTTTTTGTGGTCACCTTTTTAACTAGGTGCTGGAATTAAGGAAGCGCTTGACCTTTGTTCGGCGTTTTTTTATTGTTCTTGTTATAAAATGAAATTACATTCCGCCTTGCAAAATAAAGGCAGAATGAAGGCAAGATTAACCGAATTGACTAGCTCAGCATTGGAGCACGCCCTATGAAAATTCTCGTCGCGGTTAAACGCGTCATCGACTACAACGTCAAAATCCGTGTTAAAGCGGATCACTCGGACGTCGATCTCACCAACGTCAAAATGGCCATGAACCCCTTCTGCGAAATTGCCGTGGAAGAGGCAGTACGCCTGAAAGAGAAGGGCGTCGCGACGGAAGTCATCGCCGTGTCGGTGGGCCCCAAAGCCGCCCAAGAGCAGCTGCGTACCGCGCTGGCGCTGGGCGCGGATCGCGCCATTCATATCGAAACCGACGAACGCGCTGAATCCCTCGCTGTCGCCAAGCTGTTGGCCAACGTGGTTGAGGAAGAGCAGCCCGGTCTGGTCATTCTCGGCAAGCAGGCCATTGACACCGACAACAACCAGACTGGCCAAATGCTCGCTGCCTTGACGGGGCTTCCGCAAGGCACCTTCGCTTCGGAAGTGGCGGTGGACGGCGACAAAGTGAATGTCACCCGGGAAATCGACGGCGGCCTGCAAACCATCGCCCTGACGCTGCCCGCGATCGTGACCACCGATTTGCGTTTGAATGAGCCGCGCTATGCCAAGCTCCCCGATATCATGAAGGCCAAGAAAAAGCCGCTGGATGTGAAGAGCCCCGCCGATTATGGCATCGACGTCGCCTCCAAGGTCAGCCTGCTCAAAGTGGAATCCCCAGCCGAGCGCAAGGGCGGCATTAAAGTCGCCTCGGTAGACGAGCTGATCGATAAACTCAAAAACGAAGCCAAAGTTCTTTAAGACAAGTACTTTGCTACAAGCGCTTTGAAAGGAGCTGATTCCATGAGCATTCTGATACTTGCCGATTTACACGAAGGCCAACTGGCCGGCGCCACGGCCCACGTTGTGGCGGCCGCGACAGCCATTGGTGGCGATATTGACGTTCTTGTTGCCGGTGAAGGCGTTCAAGCCGCGGCCGACGCCGCCGCCAAACTCGACGGCGTGAGCAAAGTGCGCATCGCAGATAACGCTGTCTACGCCCACCAGCTCGCCGAGCCCATGGGCGCGCTACTGGTCGAACTGGCCGATGGCTACACCCACGTACTCGCCAGCGCCTCCACCACCTGTAAAAACGTGCTGCCGCGCCTGGCCGCACTTAAAGACGTCAGCCAGCTATCAGACGTGCTGGGTGTCGAGAGTGCCGATACCTTCCTGCGCCCGATTTACGCCGGTAACGCTATCGCTACCGTCAAAAGCGACGATGTGCTGAAAGTGATCACCATCCGTCCCACCGGGTTTGATGCGGTCAGCGAAGGTAACAGCGCGACGATTGAAGCGGTTGACGTCGTGGTTGAAAACAGCCAGTCCAGCTTTGTTAAAGAAGAGTTGGCGAAATCGGACCGTCCCGAACTGGGCGGCGCCAAGGTGGTGATCTCCGGTGGTCGTGGCATGGGCAACGGTGAAAACTTTAAGCTACTCGACGGCATTGCCGACAAGTTGGGCGCGGCGATTGGTGCTTCCCGCGCTGCAGTAGACGCAGGTTTCGTACCCAACGACATGCAGGTCGGCCAGACCGGCAAGATCGTCGCACCGGATCTGTATATCGCCGTGGGTATTTCGGGAGCCATTCAACACTTGGCGGGCATGAAGGACTCCAAGGTGATTGTCGCGATCAATAAAGACGACGAAGCGCCGATCTTCCAGATCGCTGATTACGGGCTGGTGGGCGATCTGTTTGAGATCCTGCCGGCGCTTGAGAGTAAGCTGTAAGAGTGTTTTAGAGACTCAGTAAGAGGGTCGGGCTCAGCCCAAAGCGGGGGTTATTCGCCATGGCCGGAAAAAAGTTCCCAACGTTTCCGGCATTTCCGCCATCCATGGCGGTCAGATGGCGAATTTAGCGTCCAGGGAAGGATTTATAGCGCCCCCGCGGCGGGCTGTGCCCGATCCGGTATTATGCTTCGATAATAACAACCAGCGAGTTGCCCATGCTAACGCGCCTAACCGCTTCGTTAACTCTGCCGGTGATCGGCTCTCCCATGTTTATCGTCTCAGGGCCTGATTTGGTCATTGCCCAGTGCCAGGCAGGGATTATTGGTGCTTTTCCAGCGCTCAATGCCCGTCCAGCGGAAGTACTGCGCGAGTGGCTACAGCAGATCACTCAAACCCTGGCCGACTATGACGAGCTCCACCCCGATAATCACTCAGCGCCCTTTGCAGTTAATCAAATCGTGCACCCCACTAACGACCGTCTGGAGCACGATGTGGCCTTGTGCGCCGAGTTCAAGGTGCCGCTAGTGATCACCAGCCTGCATGCGCCTAATCGCATAGTGGAGCAGGTGCACGCCTATGGCGGGATGGTGTTTCATGATGTCACCACCTTGCGACATGCCAAGAAAGCGATTGATGCGGGCGTGGATGGCTTAATATTGGTGTGTCATGGCGCAGGCGGTCATGCCGGACGGTTAAACCCCTTTGCGTTTGTGGCTGAGGTGCGGCGCTTTTATGATGGCCCATTGGTGCTGGCGGGGGCGATGACCAGAGGTGAACAGATCGTTGCCGCCCAAGCGCTGGGGGCGGACTTGGTCTACATGGGCACGCGCTTTATTGCTACTCAAGAAGCCAATGCCCAAGCGAACTACAAGCAGATGGTGTTAGACGCAGCGGCGGGAGATATCGTTTATACCAACCTGTTTACCGGAGTGCACGGTAACTACTTACGACAAAGTATTGAAAATGCTGGGCTCGACCCCGATGAGCTACCTGAGGGCGATAAAGCCTCAATGCGCTACGGCTCAAGGGGCAGCAGTAAAGCTAAAGCGTGGCGGGATATCTGGGGCGCAGGGCAGGGCGTGGGTAGTATTAACACGCTGAATAGCGTGGCCGAAGAGATTGCCACGCTACGCGCAGATTATCACCAGGCGCTAGATCATTTGCGACGGCGTTGACGAAACGCCGCCACCCGCGTTTGGAAGTCGTCAGACGCTTTACACTGATCCTGTAGCTTGCCTTCTAAGTGCATGGTGTCGCTAAGTGAACGTTGTGCCGCTTCCCGTAAGGCGAGCTTGGTGACGCTTAACGCCTGGGGCGATTGGCCAACCAGCGATTGGGCCAACTTACGAGCTTCCATTAGGACCTGGTTATCTTCAACCATCCGGTTGGCCAAACCCAGCGTCACACAGCGCTCGGCAGGGATGGGCGTGGCGAGGGCCGCCATCTCAAACGCCTGGACGTGGCCAAGTTGGCGAACCAAGTGCCAGCAGGCGCCGCCATCGGGAATGAGGCCAATATTGATAAAGGCAAGTTTTAGGTAGGCGGAGCGCCCCATCACTACCATGTCGCTGGCGAGAACGTAGGAAACACCGATGCCCGCCGCGGCGCCGCTAACCGCGGCAATCACCGGTTTATCCATCGACATTAACGTGCGTAAGGCAGGCAGAAAGAGTGTTTCGAGGCGTTGGCTGGCGGGTTGGGACATTGCTTTCTCAAACTCGGCAAGATCAGCGCCCGCACAAAACGCGCTGCCTTCTCCATGCAGAATTACGCAGCGCACCTGTTCATCAATCGCTATCGCCGCCAGCGCTTTATTAAGCGCCAAGGCGGTGGTTTCATTGAGGGCATTACGTACCTCTGGGCGCGCAATCGCTACTTCGACGACGCCGTTTTCAATGGCACTGATAGTTACTAACTTGCCGAGAGGGTCTGACATATAGCGCTCCTTTTTAACTTTCCCAGGCAACGTTTTTAGGTAACTTTTAACAGCTCGCTGACCGTTTCAAGGTGGTAGTCGCTGTCGCCCAAATAGTGATCGAACATCACCAGGTGCTTGGCGTAGCTTGCGACATAGCACTCGTCAGACATACCCATGCCGCCGTGAAGTTGGATCGCCTGTTCGGCAATAAAACGCGCCGATTCGCCGCAGTAGGCTTTGGCCGCGGCAATTTTATAGTCCCGCTCACTGGCGGGCAGGGTTAGGCTAGTGGCGGCCAATATCGCCATGGAGCGGGACTGCTCCAGGTGTAGATGCATATCCACCATGCGGTGCTGAAGCGCCTGGAAATTGGCAAGCGGCAAGCCAAATTGCTTCCGCTCTTTTAGGTAGGCCAGAGTTTGATCGCAGGCCTCCTCCATTGCGCCGATAGCTTGGGCGCAGAGCGCTGCGCGGCCTAGGGCCAGCACCTCGGCCAGCGCGTCACTGACATCGACGCTCAGACAGTTTTCTACCGTTAGCGTAACGTTTTCCAGGGTAAGGTCACCGGCAGGCTGATCATCGATAGTGCGATAGAGGTGGGAAGATGTGCCAGGAGCATTTGTGGGCACAATAAATAGCCCTAGTTTGCCGTTATCTAATCGTGCTGTGACCAACGTTGCAGCGGCGGCTTGTAGGTTCAATACCACATCTTTTCTGCCATTTAACTGCCACTGGCCGTCACGCTGGGTGGCCTGGGTAGAGATGGCAAAGGCATCGTAACGAGCGCTGTGTTCCTGCCAGGCAAAGGCTAACTGATGCTCGCCTTCAAGCAGAGGGGTTAGCCAGCGCGTTTGCTGTTCGCCGTTGGCGGTTAGGGCCAGCAGTTGGCCGGGTAGCACCAGGCCCGCAAGGTAGGCTTCCGGAACCAGACCGCGTCCTAGCGCCTGCATAATGATCATCAGGTCGGTACCGTCGCCACCTAGACCACCCACGTCTTCGCTGAAGGGCATATGCAGCAGACCCAGTTCGGCAAAGGTGCGCCATAGTGCAGAATCACCGTTTAGAGTGGCGGCCAGCACAGCGCGGCGCTGCTCGGGGGAAACCTGATCAGCCATCAGGCGGGTGAGCGTCTCTTCGAGCATGCGCTGCTCGTCAGTTAAAGCAAAATCCATGGTGACCCCCTTACATACCTAAAATGGTTTTGGCGACGATACTTTTTTGTATCTCGTTGGCACCGCCATAAATCGACAGCTTGCGGCGGTTGAAGTACTGGGCGCTGGCCGCTGCGCTTTGGGCGCGTTCGGCATCCAGGCTGCCTTCGCCATGTAGGAAATCGGGGAAAAACGGCAGGGCGGCGGGGCCAAGGGCACGACGGGTAAGTTCGCTTAGCTCCTGGCGAAGTTCTGAACCGCGCACTTTCAGCAGCGAGCTCTCTGCCCCGGGCACGCCGCCATCACGAGCTGCGGCAATCACGCGAAGGTTGGTAACTTCCAGCGCCATTAGCTCAAGTTCCGCTTTCACTACCCGCTGGCGGAAGCTGGGCAGCTCTAGCAGCGGTTTGCCGCGATGTTGAATCCGGCTAGCCAGGGACTTCAAATGACGTAAGGCTTGCTTGGCGTGTCCAAGCCCGGCAATACCCGTGCGTTCATGGGTGAGCAGAAACTTAGCGCAGGTCCAGCCCTGGCCCTCTTCACCGACGCGGTTTTCAACCGGCACCCGCACGTTGTCTAAAAAGACTTCATTGACCTCGTGAGCACCATCCAAAGTGATAATAGGTCGCACAGTGATGCCAGGGCTCTGCATATCTATCAGCAGAAAACTAATGCCCGCCTGTTTCTTAGCGTCTGGATCGGTACGCACCAGACAGAACAGCATGTTGGCGTGCTGGCCGAGGGTCGTCCACGTCTTCTGACCATTAACGATATAGTGGTCGCCATCGCGCACCGCGCGGGTATTCAGTCCCGCTAAGTCGGAACCCGCGCCAGGTTCAGAGTAACCTTGGCACCACCAGTCCTGATTGCTCAAAATGCGCGGCAGGTAACGCTGCTGTTGTTCAGCGCTACCGAATTTCATAATCACAGGCGCCACCATATTGACGCCAAAGGGCACTACCGTAGGCGCGTGGGCCGCGGCGCACTCTTCATCAAATATATGCCGCTGTACGGGGCCCCAGCCTGGGCCGCCGTGCTCCTTTGGCCAGTTAGAGGCTAGCCAGCCCTGTTCGCTGAGAATGTTCTGCCAGCGCAGGTGATCATCGGCACGCAAGTGGCGTCCCAGGCGCCCGCGGTCGCTGATATCGCTGGGCAGCGCATCGGCTAGAAAAGCGCGAACCTCTGCGCGAAAGGCCTGCTCTTCGGGACTAAAGGTGAGGTTCATAGGTGTGTGTCCTTAAGGGTAGCCTGACGGTGGGGCCCACCTAAATGGCGCGGATAGCCGAGAGCCTCCACCGCCAGCAGATCAATATCGCTCTCGCGGTAGCAAAAGCCCTGCTCGGCAATGCTGCGACTCGCCTTTTCAAGGGCAGACTGCCTTTCGCTGGCCGACGCTTGCTGGCTGGCAGCGTGTAGGGTGTTCAGCAGACTTTGCTGTTGGCTAACTACCACGCTTAACCGTAACGCTTTAAGCGTAAGCGCCGCTCGCTGTTGGGTAAGTGCTTCGCCACTGTGGTTAACCAGCTCTACCATAGTGCCGTTTTCAGCAACGATCAGGGTTAGCGCCGTATCGCTTTCACTGCTGGTGCCGATATTTTCTAGGGCGATGGCAGGGCACGCCATGCCCGAATCCCTGGGCGCATTTGGCGCCAGTAGGCAGAGTTCGCTGGCACTGTCTGGTGCACTGGTTAAGGTAATGCCCGCCATTTTCGCGGCTTTCTGCAGGCGTTCAAACAGTGGATCTTCGCCGATCAGCGCAACCTGTTTAAAAACGTCGGCGTGCTCAACCTCAGGCACCACGTGGGGGCTGCGGGCAGCGAAAAAGAGGTGAATCAGCCCGGCGCGCTGTGGGGAGTCCATACAGGCCAAAAACAGCTCCCGCTCACGACGCAGGCCATCTTGAAATGATTCAGCCATCACGCTGGCCTCAACGGCCTCCACAATACGAAACGGTGAGAAGAGTTCGGGAGATTCCTGGTTAAGGCGCGTGAGTGTAGAAGCGATCGCTTGGGGATTAGCCGTAGGGGCAGTGAGCTTGCCAGTGATGCGTGGCGTCTGATTGCCTTTCAGCACCTCTTTGGCTGCCGCCAGGCCTGCTTCAAGTGGTGTTGCAGCACTGCTAATGGCATCGATAATGCCCGCCTCAAGCGCTTCTTCTGCCGTCACAAAGCGTCCGCTGGTGATCATCTCTAAAGCGCGCTCAACGCCGACTAAGCGCGGTAACCGCTGAGTGCCTCCGGCGCCGGGCAGTAGGCCAAGCTTTACCTCCGGAAGCCCAACGCGGGTTCCGGTCAGTGCCACTCGGTAGTGGCAACCCAGCGCAACCTCCAAGCCGCCGCCCAGCGCCGTGCCGTGCAGGGCGGCAATCAGCGGCTTTGGGCAGGCTTCCAGTTGGGTGATCACATCGGGCAGCAGAGGCGCTTTGGGCGGCTTACCAAACTCCCGGATATCGGCACCGGCGATAAAGGTGCGGCCATCAGCTAACACTACCAGCGCTTTAGCTTGCGTATCGGCGATACCTTCTTCCAGCGCGTTTAGTAAGCCACTACGTACCGCGTGGCTTAGCGCGTTAACCGGCGGATTGGCGATCTTTATAACGCCTACATCGCCGTGGCGCTGATAATGAACGGACATAGCTTGCTCCCGTATTTCGTATGATAAGTTGTTGAAGGTATTCTTGTTGCCCCGGCCGCTAAACAACGGATGCTTTATGAGATCTTTGATGTTGCCGCTGACTTAAACGCGCCAAGATAACGCCTGGCAGCAGCGCTGCAGCGGCCAGGCCGATCAGTTCCCACTGGCTGAGGGGCACCATTCCGCCGCCCGGTAGTGCCAGCAGTAAACCTGCAACCAATACCAAACCGCGAATAATGCTCTCTTGCAGTGCGCCGTAACCCAGACGTCCCACACCTATCAAGTAACCCTGCATCGCGGAGGCAAACAGAATGATGCCCGCCACTGCCTGGATAAACACCGCCACAATGATCAGTGGCTCTCCCTGCATAATCAGCGCGGGGTTGAGCACAAACAGGAAGGGAATAAAGTAGATCACGCTGCCTAGTCGCATCGCCTGTAGGCCGGTCGCCATGGGGCGAGCGCCAGCAACGGTTGCGGCGGCAAAGGCACCAAGTGCCACTGGTGGGGTAATAAAGCTCAGCATGCCCCAGTACAGGATGAACATATGTACCGCCATGGGATCCAGTCCGCCGCCTTGAATCAAAGCAGGCGCTAGCGCCACGGCAAGGAAGATATAGGCGGCGGTCACGGTCATGCCAATACCTAGCACGAAGCTCGTTACTGCGCCCATGAGTAGCAGTAACGGGACACTGCCACCGGCGATATTGATAAAGTCGTTGGCGATAGTGCCAGAGAGGCCGGTCATGGAGAGTGCGCCGACCAGCATCCCGACACCAGCCAGGATGGCGATGAGCTCGGCAAACAGCTTAGCGGCAGAGGAGAGGGTGTCTCCGACATCCTTCCAGCCCCAACGGTTGTGTTTGGAGAGCTGGTTGAGCACCAGTAGCAGTGCAGTGGCGTAAAAAGGGGCGACCGCTTCACGCTGCATAATCAGCAGCATCCATACCAGCAGTGCGAAGACGAAAATAAAGTACCAGCCTTCCTTTAAAGTTTGCCATAAAGAGGGCAGTTCAACAGCAGGCAACCCTTTGATGTCGTTACGCGCTGCGTAGGCATCAATTTGTATAAACAAACCTAGGAAGTAAAGGATTGAAGGAATCACTGCCGCAAGTGCGATGGTGGAGTAGGGAACATCCAGAAACATCGCCATTACAAAGGCGGTGGCACCCATAACCGGGGGCATCAATACACCACCGGTTGATGCGCAGGCCTCGACGCCCCCTGCAAAAGAGCGGGTCATGCCGATACGGCGCATGGCGGGGATTGATAGAACGCCGGTGGTCAGCACGTTGCTGATGACGCTGCCGCTCATGGAGCCCATTAGGCCGCTGGAGAAGATCGATACCTTGGCCGGGCCGCCGCGCACATGGCCCAATAGAGCGAAGGCTAAATTAATGAAAAATTTACCGCCGCCGCTTTTTTGCAGCACCACGCCAAACACCAAAAATCCAATCACCAAGCCTGCAAAAGCCTGCAGCGGTACGCCCATGATGCTTTCGGTGCTCATGGTGTGGTACATGGCCGTTTCTTCAAGGGATGAAGGAAACGCTTGGATAGGGCCGGGCACAATATCCGCTACCAGCGGATAGAGTGAAAACACGCCAGCAATAATCGCAATCGGTAAGCCACCCGCTCGGCGGGCGGCTTCAATAATTAATAGCCAGTAGGCGTAACTGGCGTAAATGGCTAAATCTGGGGCAGCAAACGCCCAGCCACGTTCAAGAATCGGTACGGCGTTATAAACAAAGTAGCCACCGACGATGAACGTGACGGCACTTAATAGGTAGTCGTACCAGGGAACAGGTTGCTCTTGCTGGCTACTGCGCATAGGCCAAAGCAGGAAAACCAGCGGTAATAGAAGAGCAACCACGGCATAGTAGAACTGTGTTTCCAGGCCAGTCACGAAGGTAAGCCAGCCAATGTTGAACAGGTAATCCAACGTCATCAGCATTAAGACCACGGTGACAGCGGCGGGTACCCAGCGCAGCGCCGGGGGGAGCTGACGAATTTGGCTGATTTTTTCTTTAACCTGCTGAGCATTGGCAGGTGCGGTTTCTGTGGTCATGGCGAGGTATCTGTGGTTGTGACGACTGGTGTATGGAAATATCCGTCAATCAGCAGGGGCGACGAACGCCGCCCCGTAGAGGATTATTCGAGAAAGCGGTTCACTCGAAGATTGGTTCGAAGCCGGCGTCATTCAGCGCGGTCGCGCGGGCTTCCATCCAGTCTGAAGTAAAGGCCTCATCATCACTGGGCGCGTCTTGCATAAAGCTTTCCCAGGCGCTTAGCAGTATTTCCTGACGCTCAACGAGCTGATCCTGATGTGCCTGCATTTCGTCGGTCCACACATCGATCTCTTTGTAGTACTCCACTACCGCATCGTGAAACGGCACGACCCATTGAAGATCCTGCTCTTCCAGGGCATAGCCAAGTGCGCCTGGCGCGTTGTCTTTATAGTCGTCAAAGTTTTCCTGCATCGCTTTGATCAGCCCATAAGCGACGTTGTCTTCCAGGTCTTGATTGGCCACCACAATCGGGTAAGGGTAGCTGGCGCTGGGTACAGGGTTGTCGACGCTAATACCACCAGCACCTGCGGTCACTTCATGGGGGCGGAAATAGGGGGCAACTGCAGCCATGCGCTCCCAGCCAGCTTCATCTTCAGGGTCGAGTACTGGCCAGCTAATACCGCGTGGGCTACTGGCAAGCTGCTGCGCAGGTGGGGTAACGGTAGTGGTAAACGATGCGTCCACATCACCGGCAATAATACCGTCGAAAGAGCGTCCGTAGCCGGGGTAATCAACCCGCTCTACGTCGTCCCAGCTAAGACCACCAAAGGCTAAATACGCCTCGGTACCTTTATTGAGGGCATCGTCGCCACGGATATAAGCGATACGTTTGCCCGCCAAGTCAGCAGGCGTTTCAACATCTAAATCACCCGCGACCGCCAGGGATAATCCGAAAGAGGCCGTAGAGGTGGTAATAACGCGCAGCGGCTGTGGGCCCCAATCGCGGTCAGCAAACATCATCACGCCTTCCGCGCCGTAGTAACTGGCAATCCCACAGGCGCACAGATCAACGCGACCCTGCTTAAGCGGTGTCATGCGTGATACATCGTTATCCCCCGGCAGGATACGCACCGATGAATCGTATTTATTTTGCAGCATATTGCCGATGGCCACCGCTTGGGCGTAGCCACTTGAATTGGTGCCGTAAGCAGTCCAAGCCATGGTTCTAGGCAGTTCAACCTCACTGGCATGACTAACGGCAGCGCCAAGCAGTGATAAAGGCAAGGCGGCGATGAGCAGGCGTTGAGTAAATGGACGCATTGAAATGCTCCTTTATTGTGGTTGTGATAATGGCGGTTGCGATGAACGTTAGTTACGTTCGGTTACTTGGTGTTTCGCTATGCGGTACTGTGTTCTGCAAAGTGGTAGGCTGATAGTAGAGAAGCCGCTGGGGGAATGTCAACGCTGTTGTCAATGGGTGGCTTAGTTAGCATTAGACAGACGCAAAAAAGCTAGGCAAGTGCCTGGCTTTTCAAAGAGCTAGCGGATTTTTTTAGTTTGAAAATTCACGCCAAGCGGCATAGGTACTTAGAAAAACTCGTCCAGTTAGCGCTTCTAGGAAGTCACTCTTCTTGAGTTGATCCATTACCGGCCCTTTTACTTCTGATAAATGCAGTTTTACGTCGGAATCTTTTAACCGAGCATTGATCGCATCCAGGCTCTCAAGTGCCGACGCATCAATCAGATTGACGGCTGAACAGATCAACACAACGTGCTCCAGCTCAGGATGACTCGCCACTAGGTTATAAACGGTGTCTTCCAAATATCGGGCGTTAGCAAAATAGAGGCTCTCATCTATTCGTAGCAGCGCCACGTTATGCACCGTTTCGACATCGTGGCGGATAACATTGCGAAAGTGTTCGGTGCCAGGTACGCGGCCAACCAAGGCGCTATGTGGGCGGCTGGTACGGTATAAAAACAGCGCAATAGACAGGGTGACACCGCCGATAATACCGGCTTCAACGCCTTCGCACAGAGTAAGCAGAATAGTCACCGCCATCGCGGCAAAATCACTGCGCGAGTAGCGCCAGGTCTGACGTAGCATGGGAATATCAACCAGCGTCAAAATCGAGACGGTAATGGTCGCCGCCAGGGTTGCGATAGGCAGGTAGTAGAGCCAGCCGGTGAACGACATGGTGATTAGCGCAATGCCCAGCGCGGCAAAGGCACCGGCAGCCGGGGTTTGTGCTCCAGCATCGTAGTTGATCACCGTGCGTGATAGCCCGCCTGTCACCGGCATACCGCTGGAAAAACCGGCGGCCAGATTGGTGGCTCCCAGGCCTATTAACTCTTGATTGGGTGAAATGCGCTGGCGCCGTTTAGCCGCTAGCATTTGGCCCATGGAAACTGACTCCACAAAGCCAACCAGACTAATCAGCAGCGCTGGAATCAACAGTGCACGCCATAGCGAATAGTCACCCAAGGGAAAGCTCAGGGCGGGTAGCCCACTTGGAATATCTCCCACGACGGCCACATTCACTTCAGCTAATTGCCAGTGCCAGGTAATTAAGGTGGTGATAATTACCGCAAATACTGGTCCAGCTTTTGCAATGAGATCCGCCAGGGCGAGCGGGAGGCCTATTTTATGCAGGCTGGTTTTACCGTAGAGGCGTAAAACGATCAAAAAAAGCAGGGTTCCACTACCAATCAATAACGTGGGTAAGTTGAAAGCGGCTAAATTAGGTACCAGTGTGATCAGGCGTTCAACCAGGGTGAAGCCACTACTTTCGATGCCCAGCAAGCTGCCAAACTGGCTGGCGGCGATTAAAATGCCCGAGGCAGTTAAAAAGCCAGAGATAACCGGGTGGCTAAGAAAGTTGCTAAAAAAGCCCATTTTTAGCAGCCCCATCACTACCAGCATGCCACCGGAAAGCAGCGACAGAATCAGCGCTGCCTGCAAATAGGTATCCGTACCTGTTGCCGCCACGGATGAGAGCGCGGCGCCCGTCATCAGCGCGATGATGGCAACCGGCCCTACCGCGAGGGTTTTGCTGGTGCCAAATAGGGTATACACCAGTTGCGGTAGGATGCTGGCGTAAAGACCCACCACCGCAGGTAGCCCAGCAAGCAGCGCATAGGCGAGCGACTGGGGAATGACCATCACGGTGACGATCAATCCGGCAAGAAGGTCGGCTCCCAGTAGGCGTTTATGATAGTAGGGCAGCCACGTCAAAATGGGCAGATAGCGCTTTAGCATGGCGTCCAGGTGTCATGGATGAGGCAGTAGAGAAAGGGTAAGGGATATTTCCTTTAGTTGCAGTGCTTATATTCATTTGTACTTCAGTAATCGCTATAAAAAGTCGGTTTTATGACACCTTCTGCCCCCAAAGTGCTACTTCTTTCATCAGCGTAACCCGTTAAGATTACCACTCAAAAGTGAGTTAATTTTTCTTACGTATGGCTCCGATACTCAATAACGCCAATAAAAGAGTACACCTCTATGCGCATATTGCTACTACTGGCTCCATTGCTGTTGTTAGCCTTGTCAATAGGCCTTGCCTCTCAAGGTGGGCTATGGATTTACGCTGCGCTGCTGTGTGCCGCTTTGGGCGGGGGGGCTGTTTTGCTCAATACGCTGGACGGCATTTATCGTGCCGATCAGCGTCGCCTTGAGCAGCGTCAGCGTGGTTTCAAATCTCTGCGCGATTATCGTTCACTGCGCGCCATGGCCTACCGTTTAATGAACCGGGCTAGTAGCACAGCGATAGCATCAGCAGAAGTTTCACACTATGCCGATCTAATGGATCAACGCCTTACTCAACAGGAGACCATGGCCCGTGAGGCGTCATCCAGTATGACAGCCATCAATGCTGCTATTATGCAGGTCAGTTCCAGCGCTAGTCAGGTAGCGGCACTGGCAGAGAGCGCCCGGGAAGCCAGCCACCACAATCATGCCGAACTGGACGATATTGTCCAGGATATGGGCGATGTTGCTGAACGCTCTAATCAAGCGCTGGAAATGCTCACCGCGTTGAACGATAAAATTGAGCGGGTACGCAGTGTTACCTCCATGATTGAAGGTATTGCTGAGCAGACGCATTTGCTATCGCTTAATGCCTCGATTGAAGCGGCACGCGCTGGTGAGCACGGTAGAGGATTTGCCGTAGTGGCGGGGGAAGTGCGTAACTTAGCGCTGAAGACTTCCACTGCCACCCAAAGCGTCGATGAACTGGTTAAAGATATGCATGTAAGCGGTCACACGGTGGTCGACACTATTGGCGACCTAATGACACGGATTAGCAAGCGCTCAAAGGGCCTGCAGGTAGTAGGTAGTAGCCTCGGCACGATGACCCAAGAGTTTGATCAAGTGCAGAGTGAAATTACCCGCGTTGCCGACGCGATGGAAAATACCCGACAGCATAGCCAAACCGTGGCCGATAGCCTGCGTCAGCTAGAAGAAGATGTGGATGAAGGTAACCGCAATATGCACGATTTGGCTGAGCAGGCCCGGGCATTGATGGAGGCTGCGGAAGGGGTGGATGGAGAGCTGGCGCAACAGCATTTAGAAGGACGCCATCAGCAGGTGTTTCGTGCCGCACGCTCAACCGCGGACCAATTAGGCAAACTGTTTGCAAAAGCGGTGGCCAGCGGTGAGCTTTCAGAAAGCAAACTTTTCCAGCCCCATTACGAGCAAATTCCAGGCACTCATCCGCCGCTATATAAAACCGGCTTTGACGGGTTTACCGATAAGCATCTGCCCAATATGCAAGAGCCGCTGTTGAAGCAGCTAGGGCTAAGCTACGCCATTGCCTGCGACCGAAAAGGGTACGTGCCGACCCATAATCAGGCGGTTAGCCGTGAACCCACCGGGGATTACACACATGACCTGAAGTTCTGCCGCAGCAAACGAATTTTTGATGACCCTACCGGCAGCCGTTGTGGCGCCCATGAAAAGCCGCTATTACTGCAAACCTATAAGCGGGATACCGGCGAGATCATGCACGATCTCTCGGTACCCGTGTATGTGCAGGGCAAGCACTGGGGCGGCTTCCGTATTGGCTACCAGCCTGAACGGGATACAGCACCGTCTCCTATACCTGAAACAGCCGTGGATGCTAAATCAACACCATCTCTTGCATTAACTAGCCGCGGCGTAGCGCGGGCGTAATTGCCACGCCGACCATGAGTAGAGCGCAAGGCCTAGCCAAATAAGCACAAAGGTCGCCAACTGGATGACGCCCAGGGGTTCGCCGAATACGGTTAGGGCGATTAAGAACTGAATGCTTGGGTTGATGTACATCAGAAAGCCCAGGGTTGCTAATCGTAACCGGCGGGCCGCGCCTGCAAACGCCATTAGTGGTAGCGCCGTTAGTGCGCCACTGGCGATCAATAGACTGGTGGTTGAGGTATTCTGCATAAAGTGTGACGTACCGTTCCAGCTTAGCCACGTAAGTGCCATGAGGGCGAGAGGGAATAGCAGCAGGGTCTCCACAAATAGCCCCGATAAACCATCTAGCGGCACCTGTTTGCGAAACAGGCCGTAACTGCCGAAGCTTAATGCCAGTATTAAGCTAATCCAGGGTAGCTCGCCGAGCATCACAAATTGAATTGCAATGGCGATGCTTGCCAAGCCAAGCGCCACCAATTGCAGTTTAGCCATTACTTCGCGCAGTACCAGCATGCCCAGTGCAACGTTCACCAATGGCGTTAAAAAGTAGCCAAGGCTTGCCTGCAATACTTGCTTGGACTCCACTGCATAGATATAGATGCCCCAGTTAAAGGCAATCAGTAGCGCACAGGCCAACACTCGCCCAAGCCGCCTGGGTTCGCCCAGGGCAGCGACCACTGGCGGCCAACGGCGCAGTACTGTGATCAAGCCCACTAAAAACAGACACGCCCAAATGATACGGTGTATCAAAATTTCAAACGCTGGAACGCCATCAAACAAGGCAAAAAACAGCGGGAAACAGCCCCACATGGTGTAGGCGGTTAGCCCGAACATAACGCCTTTGACTGCTTCAGGGTCGCGTGTTGGAGTAGGAAGCATAGCAGCCTCATTATTTAAAGATGCTAATCTAGCATAAACTTTGCAATAACAGTGGCATAAAGGAGGTGTTGAGTGAGCGAACTTCGAAACACTCTAGTGCAGTGCGATCTGCGCTGGGAGGACCCCCAAGCCAATCATGCGCATCTTGAACAGTTACTGGGTGATTTAGATAACCGCGATACCGATCTGATTGTATTGCCTGAAATGTTTGCCACTGGTTTTACCATGAATTCCCGTGAAATGGCCCAGCCGATGGCACAAAGCCAAAGCGTTGCCTGGCTTCAATCTCAAGCGAAGGCGCGTAACTGTGTGATGACCGGTAGCGTGGCGATTCATGAGGAAGGCGAGTTTTATAATCGGCTAATTTGGGCAACGCCCAAGGGTGGGTTAACCCACTACGATAAGCGCCATCTATTTCGTATGGCTGGCGAACATGAGCGCTACGGCATGGGGAGTGAGCGCAAAATTGTTGAGCTGAAGGGTTTTAAACTACTGCTGAGCGTTTGTTATGATCTGCGTTTTCCGGTGTGGATGCGCCAGCAGCCAGCAGAAGGTGAGCATTTCGAGTATGATGCGCTGCTGTGTATTGCCAACTGGCCAGCACCGCGTCGCCACCCTTGGCGCACGCTACTGCAAGCCCGTGCGGTAGAAAACCTAAGCTACGTCATTGGTGTAAATCGCGTTGGAGAAGATGCAAAAGGGCTTGCCTATAGTGGCGATTCCCTGTTGGTCGACTTCAAAGGCGAACCGCTGATTGACCAACCTGCCCATACCCCGTTTATAGAAACGGGCACGCTGGATAAAACTGCCCTTGATGCTTTTCGTGAAAAATTCCCTGCTTGGCAAGATGCCGACCGTTTTAAGCTACTGCCAGGAGTGGGCCAATGATGCGCCTTGATCGTTTTTTAAGTGAAACCTCGCCATTAACCCGCAGCTTAGCCAAGCGAGCGCTCAAAAATGGTGAAGTGACGTTAAACGGTGAGCCGATTAAACAGTCGGCGACCCAGATCGACACCGATAATGATGTGGTTGTTCTGAACGGTGAGCGGTTAGCGCTGGTGGGTGTGCGCTACATTATGCTGCACAAGCCTGTTGACGTTGAGTGTAATGCCCGCCGTGGGCTTTACCCAAGGGCGATCGATCTAATTGATGTGCCCAAGGCCGAGCGCCTTCAGCCAGTAGGGCGGTTAGATGTGGATACCACGGGGCTGTTGCTACTAACCGATGATGGTCACTGGTCCCATCGCGTCACCTCGCCGCGCCATCGTTGCGCCAAGGTGTATATCGCTGAGCTAGCGGAACCCATGGAGGGTGCGGCGGCAGAGTGGGCGATTGGCCAAGTGGCGGAAGGCATCATGCTGGATGGGGAAGAGACGCTCACTCAGCCCGCTACCCTGCGGCTGCTATCGCCCACGCAAGCAGAGCTGACGATTACCGAAGGGCGCTATCATCAGGTAAAACGCATGTTTGCCGCTTTAGGTAACCACGTCAATTCGCTGCACCGCAGTTCCATCGGTGATCTAGCGCTGGACGAAAGCTTAGCCCCCGGAGAATGGCGAGAGTTAACCGCCGAAGAAATCGCGCTTTTCTGAATTGAGGGTCGGCAACGATTCTGACGAAATCCTCCAAAAAGCGCATTAACCATCTGTTTTACAAGCCCTAAATTAACTATTTCATCGCGTGCAGACGATGCGTTACCTGCCGTATTCCCACACCCAGTAGCCAAAAGCCGCGGCACATAAAAGCCATGTGCCAATAACGACTGCGGCCGCAACGTGGCTGATCGGCTTGGTTGCCACTTTAGCTGCTTTCGAGCGACTCGCTTCTATCACATTCGATGGCGTCAGCTTGATGACAAGGACGATGCCCAGCGGGACCAAGATAATGTCGTCAAGATAGCCCAGGATCGGTATGAAGTCCGGAATGAGATCAATTGGACTCATGGCGTACGCTGCGATTGCGAGCGCAAGCAGCCGAACGACTATGGGGGTATTCGAGTCTCGCGCCACAAAATAAACCGTCAGCGCATCATGCTGAATGCGTTTTGCCGCAGCTCGCAGCCTGCCAAAGGTCACGGTAGACATCTAAACTTCTCCTTGCGCGATTGGCATTACTCGCAACTCTCAGGGATGATCAGGCCGAGACAATAGCGGGCTATTTAGCCAGGCTTGTTTGTAGTTGTTTCAACTGACCCTGGAGGACAGCTTTTTCCTGCAGTAATTCGCGATTCTGATCGTTGAGGAACTGGTTTCGGTCGTCAGCCGCTGCCACGCGCTCTCTGAGGTCGGAGATCCGCTGCTGGCAGGCCGCGAGATGTTTTTCAGAATCCGTTAGGGCCGCACCAAGCTTCTCCCGGTGTTCGGCGTCGCTATCTCGCTCCAGCTGGAGGCGGTCGACTGTCGCTTCCAGCGTTTCTGTTCGCGTTGCCCATTGTGTTATGACGGCCTGGCTCGCGTGCAACTTTTCTTTCAAGTTTTCAGCGTGATCCTGACTGGCCTCATAGCGCTGGTTTATTTGGTCGCGATGTTGTCTCAGCGTGTCGCGGTCCTGTTCGCTGGAGCGGAGCTGCTGCGTCAGCTGATCCACCTGACCCTCCAGCCCTGACTGGGTCCTGTGGAACTGGTCCCGTTCATGACGGCGATCCTCGGCAATCTCCTGCTGGTAGTGCTCGAAATGGCTGCGGATATCGCGGTTTTCCTGCTTCATCTCTTGGACGGTTGCAGTGGTCTCACTGAGTTTCTCCTGACTTGCCTCCAGTTTGGACGTGAGTGAGGCCGCCCGGAGCTGTTCCTGTTGAAGAGCGTGGGCCTGGGCATCGCTTTCGTTGCGAAGCGCTTCATTGGCCTTCTCCAGCCCGCAGCGTTGCTCTTCCAGTGACTCGCACCGCTGCCGCACCTCTTCCAGCTCGGTGCGCCATTGCTGTTCCAGCGTCTGGTGCGCTTCGCGCTCCTGCGTAATACGTTCATCGGCCGCGTATTGAGCTCGCTCATGCAGGGCTTTCACGGCGGCCACCAAGTCAGCCGGGAGTCCGTTCAGATCCGCTGCGGCTTCGCTGCCTGATTTCCAACGTTTCAGCATTGGCCCGAGAGTGCTGCGACTGCCGGTACCGAGCTCCGATCGCACCCGGTCGACAGTGGGCTCGTCACCGCGTTGGCGGACGCGTTGCGCAGCGTTGGCGACATCCTGGTAGGTAATTCCGGCGCGGGCCATGACATGCCTCATTTTTATCATATAACGTGATATGTAATATTACGTTATTTATGAGATAATTAACAAAGTTAATTTAAGACCCATAACGCACGTTAAAGCGTATTAACGTGCGTTAGAGTGTGGTCTGCTCTATTCTGCCCCTGTAACACCGGTACACCACCGGCTCTTGAGAGCACGCCTCGAATTGGAGTGATCATGGATCCAAAACCCACCACCAGGTCCACATTACGTAATACGGAAAAGACCCTGTTAGCCGATTCGGCTAATCGGTACATCCACATGGCCACCACGGACAACACGCGCCGAACCTACCGTGCGGCCATTCGAAGCTTTGAGCGCTGGGGCGGACGTCTACCGACACAGCCGGCGACCTTGGCGGCCTACCTGTCCGACCAGGCAGTCGCGCTTAATCCTCGCACGCTGGATGTCTACCTGACGGCCCTGGGGCGCTGGCACCAGACTCAGGGATTGCGTGATCCCGCTCGGGACCCTGGCGTGCGCAAAACGTTGGAAGGGATTCGTCGCGTCCATGGTCGGCCGAAACGGCAAGCCCGGGCGCTGCGCCTCGAACACATTGCCGTCTTTCTGCAAACACTCCAGCAGCAGCCTGACTCGCTCAAGAAGCATCGCGACTGGGCCCTGCTGCAGGTCGGTTTTTTTGGGGCGTTTCGCCGCAGTGAGTTGGTGACTATTGAAGTGGAGGATTTGTCGTGGGAGCCGGAAGGGCTTGTGGTGACTCTGCCGCGCTCGAAAACGGATCCTCACGGTGAGGGGCTAAAGCGGGCCCTGCCTCGGGGCAACGGGCCGGTCTGCCCGGTCAGTGCCCTCGAAAACTGGCTAAAGCGCGCGGGCATTCACGAAGGACCCGTCTTTCGAGCCGTCAATCGCTGGGATCGGTTGCAACCCCAAGCCCTCTCAGGCGGGTCAGTGAACCGTATCCTGAAGGCGCTCGGGGAAACCTGCGACCTGGACTTCGTGCCGACCCTGAGCAGTCACAGCTTCCGGCGCGGTTTATCCACCGCCGCCGCGCGGGAGAAGGTCGACTTTGCGCAGATCAAGCGTCAGGGCGGCTGGAAGCATGACGGGACGGTGCGGGGCTACATCGAGGAAGGGCAGCAGTTTACGGACAACGCCGCAAGCACCCTGCTGGCCAAAGTTGCTAGCCTGATCGAGGGCTCCGATTAATGTTTAGTATGACAGTGGTTGGCTACCCATCCTGAGAGAGTTCGCAATGCATTGGACAGGTATGGACTATCACAGTCACATGCACAAGTGATGCGTTATCCGTTTGGATACGATCGCGGTAATGACCGGGCGGCTGAGGGTCATGGGTAACGACCGCGACAATCGCAGCATACAAGTTAGGCCCAATCGACCAAACATGAAGATCACTCACGCGCGTATCGCCGCATTCTACCGCTCGTTTAACGCCCTGCTGGATACCGGTTTGCTGTTGATCGAGTAACACGCGCGATGTGGCTTTCAATAATCCCCAAGACCACCGGGTAATGAGAATGGCACCGACGATACCCATTGCCGGGTCCATCCAGTTCCACCCGGCGTATTTACCCGCAAGCAGAGCCACGATGGCCAATACAGAGGTGAGCGCATCGGCCAACACGTGGAAATAGGCCGCACGGCGGTTGTGGTCGTGATGGTCATGAGAGTGGTGTGAATCGTCTTCCTGGTGGGCATGACTGTGGTCATGGTGGTCGCCAAGAATTTATGCCGACACGCCGTTGACGATCAGTCCGATGATCGCTACGAAAATAGCGCCGTTGAACGAAATCGTGACCGGATGGATAAAGCGATCAATGCTCTCAACCACCATGAAGAGAGCGAAGCCGGCCAGGAGTACGGCGCCCGTGAACCCTCCCAGCGCATTCACTTTGCCGGTACCGAAACTGAACCGCGAGCTCGATGCGTTTGAGTTCGGCAACCCCGTTGGGGCGAATCACACCGGCGAGTTGTAGAGCCTGGAAAGCACTGTGGGGCGCGTTATCCAGTGGGTGGCGCGTCCTTTTTATTTGGGCCAGTAGATGTGACGATCATCAACGACAAAGTCATGCTCGTGAGCCCTCGGATGGCACCAAGGCATTTTGACATTTTAAGGCCAGTTTTAACGGGACGATCTCGCGATCACTTCTGACCCATCCGATTCCGATATATCTCAAGATCGTCCCGCAGTGGTTCCAGATCATAGCCGGCTGCGCTGGCTTGGCTGAGCAGGTCCGCGATCGGATAGTGAGCCGCCTTGGCATAGGCCCACAAGTGGATGGCGCGCTTCCCGGTGCGACAATAGCCGAGAACCGGGTCCGTGGATGATTGCAAAGCGCTGGCAAAAGCCTCGATATCCTCAGGGGCGTACTTTCCCGGTTCGACTGGAATTTCGTACCACGTCATGCCCAGGGACTCTGCCTTGTTTTTCAGGGTTTGGGTATCAGGCTGGTCGTCCGTTTCATTTCGAGCTCTGCTGGCAATAATCGTGCGGAAACCCGCGTTTGCCAGTTGTTCAATATCGTCAATACCAGGTTGCGCCGTTACACTAAAGCGCTCATCAAGTTGTTTGATATCCATCGAATATCTCCTTTAATTTCAGGGAACTTCTGAATAAGTTTATGTCAGCTCATAGCGGCTGGGTTTATCCAAAAAGAGACCGGCGAGAATGCCAGCAAGGATCGCTATCGCCAGGGCACGATCGAGGCCGGACTCAGTACTCAATGCAGAGTGCTGCGCCATTGGGTAACAATCCATGCTTACAAACGTCACGGTTGCTTTCCGCATGCCAGATTTGCAGGCACGGCAACATCCATCAGTTTGGGGTCGGGCAAGTTAAGATTATTCATGATCCGGGCGTACTCGGCTTCCGATTTGCCCGCCAGACGTGGGTTGTAATGCTTCTCCTCGTAGATGGAGGAGCTCAGCATTCCTTTGTAGTCATGCGCTGGATATACCAACGTATCGTCAGGTAAGCGGAACAGTTTGTTAACGATAGAATCGTAGCTCTTGCGTGGGTCGCCGCCCTGAAAATCAGTCCGGCCACTACCGCGAATCAATAACACATCGCCAGTGAATACCGCCTTCTGGTCGCCCTGATTCCAGTAAAAACTGAAGGATTCATCAGTGTGACCCGGAGTGTAAATGGCTTCCAACCGAATGCCGTCGATATCAATTCGATCACCTTCCGATACATGTTCTGATACGCATTCCGCGTTAGTAAATTCACCCATGATGGTGACGCATTGGGTGGCGTCACGCAGATCACCAAGGGCAGTGACGTGGTCAGCATGAGTGTGGGTATCAATCGCCCGGACAAGCTTAAGATCAAGTTGATTAATTAACCCAAGATAGGCCTCCGTCGACTCTTTTACGGGGTCGATGATGAGCGCTTCTCGACCCCGGCCGGACGCAATGAGATAGGTGTAGGTGCTGGATGTTTTGTCGAAGAACTGACGGAACAGCATGAATTTCAACCTTGCGAAAAACGCTAAAAGATATAAGGGTGTAACTAAATGTAATAATAGCAAAGGTAGCTGTCAATCGCAGGGCGAGTGGGCGCCATGCCTAGTGTCTCGCCCTTCGGGAGGCCCTGCTTTTTTTGGTTGGTGAGGTTAGCGTACCTCCCTTCAGCCCTTAATTTTGTGTACGCCTCGTTCACGGACTGTCTTGTTCTTTAATCAGGTAAAAGCCGAGTTTTCAAGCCCATCCTGGAGCGATGTGATTAATGGGCATTCAACATTCCCACGCTGAGCGCAGCATTCCTGCACTAACCCGTCCAGCGCACGCTCGATGCGTCGCAGGCTTGAAATTTTCGCCCGCACACTGGCTAGTTTTTGCTCGCCCAATACCCGTGCTTCATCGCAATGGGTACCGTCCTGCAGTGTCAGCAGCCCTCCGATTTCATCCAGACTGAACCCCAGCCACTGGGCCGTTCGAATAAAGTGCAGGCGGGCCAACGCCTGATCGTCGTAATGGCGGATGCTTCCATAGGGCTTTTCAGGCTCTGCCACTAACCCCCGGCGCTGGTAATAGCGGATGGTTTCCACTCCCATACCGGCGGCTTTGGCCAGGGCTCCAATGGTCATTGAGTGTTGTTTTTTGGACATAGGGGTTGATTCCGTAGCTGACTACGGGAGTAACCTTACCTCAGTCACCCATTTTTAGAAAGGAGCCATCGTAATGTCAGAGTCCAAATCCGGTCGCGGTTCGCTGATCGCAGGAGGGATTGCCGCTGCTCTGGCGTCTGCCTGTTGTCTTGGCCCCCTGGTCTTGATCACGTTGGGCATTTCCGGTGCCTGGATCGGCAGCCTGGCCGCCCTGGAACCCTATCGGCCCTGGTTCATCGGTGCGGCACTGGTGGCGATGGTCTTTGCCTGGCGCCGGATATATCGACCTGTCGGGGCCTGCCAGCCGGGCGATGTTTGCGCGGTACCGCAAGTGCGCACGGCCTACAAGGTCGTTTTCTGGATCGTCGCGCTGCTCATTCTGACTGCGTTGGCTTTCCCCTTCGTCTTACCGCTGTTTTACTGAAACCTGATCCACTATGTTGACTGAGAGGCACTACACCATGAAAAAGTCCCTGATTGCTGCCGTACTGTTTACGCTGTTCAGCCTGCCTGCCCTGGCTGCGCAACAAACGGTGACCTTGTCCGTTCCAGGCATGACCTGTTCGGCCTGCCCGATTACGGTTAAAGCTGCCCTAAAGCGGGTCGACGGCGTGAGCGCTGTGGATGTCCGATATGAGGAACGTGATGCGACGGTTACCTACGACGATGAGAAAACCTCCGTTGAGGCGCTGACTCAAGCCACGACTAACGCGGGTTACCCGTCCACGTTGAAACAGCCCCAGGCGAAACAGGAGTAACCATGCGAACCCCAAACCTTGTTGCGGGTGAGCATCATTTGCACCGTGCTGGTCGCGCTGTTTCACGCCGATACTGGTGGTTTTGCTAGGAACGTTAGGCCTGGCTGCCCTGACCGGTTATCTCGACTACGTGCTGTTGCCCGCACTGGTCTTATTTATTGGCCTGACCTGTTATGCCGTCTGGCGCAAGAAGAAACACGACGCCTGCTGCGATAGTCCATCAACTAAGGAGTAACATTTATGAGTGACGACAACCTGCACATTGCTGTGATTGGCAGCGGCGGTAGTGCCATGGCTGCCGCCCTGAAGGCGACTGAACGCGGTGCCCGGGTGACACTGATCGAACGCGGCACCATTGGCGGAACCTGCGTCAACATTGGCTGTGTGCCCTCTAAAATCATGATTCGGGCGGCTCACATCGCCCACCTTCGCCAGGAAAGCCCGTTTGATGACGGCCTGAGCGCCCAGGCGCCGGTGGTGAATCGTCCGGCGCTGCTTGCTCAGCAACAGGGACGAGTGGAGGAACTGCGCGAGTCCAAGTACCAGAATATTCTCAATGACAATGCCGCGATTACCGTCCTCAAGGGCGAGGCGCGGTTCGTGGACGAGCGCACGCTGACGGTTACGCTCAACGCCGGCGGCGAACAGACGGTGAGCTTTGACCGGGCCTTTATCGGCACGGGCGCAAGACCCGCCGAACCACCCGTTCCGGGGCTGTCCGAAACTCCCTATCTCACCTCCACCAGTGCGCTGGAACTGGATCACATTCCCGAGCGCCTCGTCGTAATCGGTGCCTCGGTGGTGGCCATCGAACTGGCGCAGGCCTTTGCACGCCTCGGCAGCCAGGTCACGGTTCTGGCCCGCAGCCGGGTGCTGTCACAGGAAGATCCGGCGGTGGGTGAAGCCGTGGAAGCGGCCTTCCGTCGTGAGGGCATCGAGGTGCTCAAGCAGACCCAGGCCAGCGAAGTGAGCCACGACGGTCAGCTGTTTACCATGCAGACCAACGCCGGCACGATACAGGCAGAGCAACTGCTGGTCGCCAGTGGTCGCACACCCAATACCGAAAACCTCAACCTGGAGGCCATCGGCGTTGCCACCGAGGGCGGTGCGATCCAGATTGACAAACATCTCCAAACCACTGCGTCGGGCATCTATGCCGCGGGCGATTGCACCGACCAGCCCCAGTTTGTCTACGTGGCCGCCGCCGGTGGTAGCCGGGCCGCCATCAATATGACCGGCGGTGACGCCAGCCTCGACCTCAGCGCCATGCCTGCGGTGATTTTTACTGATCCGCAAGTTGCTACCGTAGGCCTGTCCGAGGCAGATGCTGCAGCGGTGGGATATGACACCGACAGCCGCACCCTGACCCTCGATAACGTGCCACGGGCGCTGGTTAACTTCGATACCGGGGGCTTCATCAAGATCGTCGCGGAGCGTGAAAGCGGGCAATTACTGGGTGTTCAGGCCGTGGCAGGCGAGGCCGGTGAACTGATTCAGACTGCTGTGATGGCCTTACGCGCACGCATGACCGTTAACGACATTGCGAATGAGTTGTTTCCCTACCTGACGATGGTCGAAGGGCTCAAGCTCTGTGCCCAGACCTTTACCAAAGACGTCAGCCAGCTGTCCTGTTGTGCGGGATAGAATGGCGACGCCCATGAATGACATCCGTCAAATCGTGGAACGGCTAGGTCTGACCGGAGAAAGGGAAGCCGCGCTTCATGTGACGCTGTTGCGCGAGCTTGCCCTGGGACAACCGGTCACTATTGAGCGGCTCGCGAAGTCGCTCAACTGGACACCTGATGAGGTGGTGTTGGTGCTCGACGAACTGCCTGCTGGAACCATCGAGTACGACGGCCAGGGACGGCTGATCGGCTACGGCATCACACTGCGTGAAACACCGCATGCGTTTGTCGTAAACGACCAGACACTCTACACCTGGTGTGCACTTGATGCTTTGATGTTTCCAATCGTCATTGACGAACATGCGCAGGTTCAATCGCCTTGTCCGCATACCAACAAACCGGTCACCTTGACGGTTACGCCACAGGGGGTGCTTTTGCTCCAGCCGGAGGACGCGGTCATCTCTTTAGTATCGGTGGCCGCAGAGGGAGACATTCGAAGTGCCTTTTGTTGCGACGTCCTCTTCTTTGCCTCTCGACAGGCCGGGGAGGCCTGGTGCCGAGATAAACCGCACGCGAACATTGTGAGTGTTCAGGAAGGTTTCGAACTGGGTCAGCGGATTGCGCACCTTATACTCGACAGGGCAAGAAGCCACTAGCATGACGGTAAACACTCGAATGGTAAAACCCAGCCTTGAACGTGGGCCGGGGCCACAAACAGAAGGCTACGTCATTTCCGAGGCGGCCCGTCTCTGTGGCCTGTCTGTGCATCAGATCCGGACTTATCTGGATATGCGATTGGTGTACGCCTGTAGTACTACCCAAGCTGGTTTTCGCTTATTCGATGACAGCTGCCTGGAACGGCTGAAGTTAATCTGCTCCTGTCGTGAAGCCGGTCTCGGTCTACCCGAGATTACCGAGTTTATACAGGCGCTGGATAGCGGAGATGAACGGCAGTGCCGAGCCGTCGAACGGCAAATACAACACACGATTGGTGTTAAAAGAGCCGCGCTGAATCGCTGCACCCAAGTACTAACCAAGGCGGCACGTGGACATGACTGATAAGGCGCGCGAACCGGCCGAGGTATCCAGGCCGCTCACCGGTTACCTGTGGGGGGTATTGGCGGTGCTGAGTTGCCCCTGTCATTTGCCGATTCTTGCCATCGTGCTGACCGGAACGGGTGCCGGCGTTTTTCTCGGGGACTACTGGGTAATCGTGGGTATCGCACTGACCGGTTATCTGGATTACGTCTTGCTGCCGGCCCTGGCCATTTTCATCGGCCTGACCGTCTACGCGCTATGGCGCAAGAGGCAGTACGATGCTTGCTGCGATACCCCGTCTGAGAAGGAGTCACAACCGTAAGTCGCGCAAACACCCACGCTCGCCAGCTACCGAGTACATCACCGTTTAGCCAGGAGCACCGCCATGCACTCAACCCCGCGCGATCTCGACACGCCCGAGGCCATCGCCGAGTTGCTGGATGCCTTCTACCGGAAGGTCCTGGCTGATGATCGCCTGCGCACGCTGTTCGTGGACGTGGCAGATATCGAGCTCGAAACGCACTTGCCGCACATCCGCGCCTACTGGTGCAAGCTGCTGCTCGGCGAACGCGACGGCTACCGGCGCAACATGGTCGCCCGCCACTTGGCGTTGCACGCGCGACACCCTTTGCAGATTGATGACTTCGAACGCTGGCTGAAGCTGTTTCGGGAGACCGTGAACGAAGATTTCGCAGGGCCGAGCGCAGACCGCGCCAAGACATTAGCAACACGGATCGCGGGGAATCTTGTGCAACTTACACGCTCACCAATCAACACGTAACGGACGATCGCACAACCCACTTTCAATGGAAAGCTGAATCATAAGACATCGCAAAACACTTTTGCGGGTTCGATAAGGAGTCACAACCATGAGTCATTCCAACGCCCAAGCCTTCGGTGACAACGGTCACCTGAACGGGATTTTTAACCAACTTGACGTCCCTGATGACGTTCGCAGGCGTCTGGCCCAGCCGCAGCAGAGCGTGCAGGTCAACATCCCGATCCGCATGGACGACGGCACCTTGCAATTCTTTCCGGCCTGGCGCATACGCTACGACGACACTCGCGGACCAAGCAAGGGGGGCATTCGTTTTCATCCGGACGTGAGCGCGGAAGAAGTCACGGCGTTGAGCTTCTGGATGACCATCAAGTGCGCGGTGGTGGACCTGCCATTCGGCGGTGCCAAAGGTGGTGTTCGGGTCGACCCCAAGGCGCTCTCCCGACTGGAACTGGAACGTCTGTCGCGTGGCTATATCCGCGCCTTTCATGACCTCATCGGGCCGGACAGTGACATCCCGGCACCGGATGTCAACACCAACGACACCATCATGGGTTGGATGGCCGACGAATTTGCCCAGATCGAACGCCGTCAGGTACCGGCCACCATCACCGGCAAACCTTTAGGGCTGGGCGGTTCCAGGGGTCGCACCGCGGCCACCGGGCGTGGTGCGCTGCAGGTGCTTGATCTGTGGGCCGAGCGCCGCAGTAAAACGCATGAAGAACTCCGTGTGGCGGTCCAGGGTTTCGGCAATGCCGGTTATCACTTCGCTCGGCTGGCACGCGAGCGCGGCTATCGGATCGTCGCGCTGTCGGATTCCCAGGGTGCCATCTATGCTGCTGACGGACTCGATCCAGACCCGATCTGGCGCCATAAGCACAAGAACCGGGAGCTCAAGGGCATGGTTTACTGTGATGAATCGGTCTGCCAGGAAGCCGACGTCGAGCAACTGACCAACGAAGAGCTGCTGGCTCTTGATGTCGATGTACTGGTACTAGCCGCACTGGAGGACGCCGTCACCGAGCAAAATGCCGCGACCGTAAATGCCGCCACGATCCTGGAAATTGCCAACGGGCCCGTCAGTAATGCGGCCGATGACCAATTAGCCAAACGCGGTGTCGAGGTGCTACCGGATGTACTGGTCAATGCCGGCGGTGTGATCGTCAGCCATCTGGAATGGGTGCAGAACCGTATCGGTGATACCTGGTCCGAAGACGAAGTCAATCGGCGCCTCACCGAACGCCTGGCCCGCGAGGCCGGCGCCTGTTTCGACCGGGCGGAGGAAGGTAACACAACGCTGCGGACCGCGGCCTATACACAGGCCATCGGCCGCATCGCCGATGCCATGGCGCAACAAGGCACGCAGGGCTATTTCAACGATCACCGAGCATAAGAGGTAAAGCCATACTTGACCACGAGGCAGTCATCCGGCTTGGGATCTTCACGGGCATCCTGCTTGTAATGATACTTGCCGAAGCCGCCGCACCACGTCGCGACCAGCGCTACACTCGCCGGCAGCGGTGGCCACATAACCTCTTGATGGTCGTGGTGGACACCCTGGTCGTTCGGCTATTGTTTCCCGTGGCCGCCGTCGGAGCTGCGGTGATGGCGAATGAGCAGGCGTGGGGACTGCTAAATCTGGCCAATCTGCCAGTTTGGTTGTCAGTCCTTTTGGGGACGATCGCGCTTGATCTCGCAATCTACTTTCAGCATCGCATCTTTCATGCAGTGCCCTGGCTCTGGCGCTTGCATCGTATGCACCATGCGGATTTGGAATTCGACGTAACGACGGGCCTGCGTTTCCATCCTCTGGAAATTGTGCTCTCCATGGCCATTAAAATCACCGTCGTGGTTGCGCTGGGAGCACCTGCGATTGCGGTACTGATTTTCGAAGTGATTCTCAATGCAACCTCAATGTTCAACCACGGAAACGTACGATTGCCTCAAGGGCTGGAGCAAAAGTTGAGACGGTTGGTGGTCACGCCGGATATGCACCGCGTGCATCATTCGATTGTTCCTGAAGAGACAAATAGCAACTTTGGTTTTAATTTGCCTTGGTGGGACCGGTTTTTTGGCACCTATCGGGATAAACCTGCCGCTGGCCATATTGGAATGGTCATCGGCATCGAGGATTTTCGAGAGCCGCGGGACCTCCGGTTGGATCAGATGCTGATTCAGCCATTTCGCAGCACCTACCGACGCCCCTGATCATTGTAAGCACTATCATCAGGAGTTCTTCATTTAATCGGAAAGACCTCATCATGGGGCACTGATAGAAAAGGTCCGTACATGAGTGGCCTCCACGAAACCGCCTATCCGCGATTGAAGGCGGACGTCTCTGAACAGGAACTGGCGGAAATCTATACACCCACCGCCAAAGAATGTGCCTTTGCCAGAAAGCACGGCCGAACACCGGCTGCTCGTGGTGCCTTGTTAATTCTCCTGAAAACGGTTCAGCGCTTAGGCTACTTCGTGAATCTCAAAACGGTCCCGCGGCCCATCACAGCGCATATCCTGGCCTGCGACGACCTTTTACCCGTCCCATTGAGCCAGCTCAGGGAATACGACCGCAATGGTGGCGCCCGTCAGCGGATGTTGGACGCGATTCGTCAACAGGTGGGCATCAAGGCGTTTACCGTCGAAGGCAAGGCTATCGTGAGGGACTTGGCGCGTGAAGCGGCAACCACCAAGCAAGATCTGGCGGACATTATCAATGTGGTGATCGAAGAGCTGGTGCGCCAGCGTTTTGAACTGCCGGGTTTTTCAACGCTGCAACGGTCCGCGCGTCAGGCTCGCAGCACGGTTAATACAGGTTACTTTCGGACGCTCAGTGCGGGTTTGACGGCGCAGCAAAAACAGGAATTTGACCGGCTGCTGCAAGTGCCAGACGATTCATCTCATACCAGTTGGCATAAACTGAAACAGGAACCCAAAAAGCCGACCAATACGGAAGTGAAGAAGTATCTTCAGCACCTGGAATGGCTTCAGGGCTGGTGTCAACGATTGCCCGCTGTTGATCACATTCCAGCCGCCAAGTATCACCACTTCATACTGGAAGCACGAGCGCTTGGCGCGGCCAACATCAAGGCTATGCAAAGCACCAAACGCTATGCCTTGATGATTCTGTTGGTCCATGCCCAATTGCGTCGCGCAATGGACGATGCCGTCGACATCTTTGTCCGCAAGATGCGCAACATCAAGACTAAGGCGGAAGCCAACCTGAACCAGTATCATCTGGATCACATGAAACGGATGGACAAACTGGTCGCTCAACTGCGTGACGTGCTGACCGCCGTTCAGGAAGCGCCGACGGATTCCGAGCGAGGTGCCCGAGTGGCGGCTGCCATCCAGAGCGACCCTGATGAATTACTGGCCGAGTGTGAGGAACACATGGCCTATGCTGGCAATAACTTCATCCCGTTTATGCTGCAACCCTATCGCCCGTTACGCCCCCTGCTATTCAATTGCCTTGAACTACTGGATCTGACGGCAACCAGCCACGATCAATCCTTGATTGAGGCGATTGCGACTCTGAAAAAGCACCGGCACAGCCGCAAGGAATGCCTTGTGCTCAGCACTCAACCCGTCGACGTGTCCTGGCTACCGGAGCGTTGGCGCCGTCTCATATTGGGGTCCGGGTCAAGCCAGCTACTGCCCGGTATGGTCTACCGGAAGTATTTCGAGCTGGGCGTACTAACGCAGGTGAAGCGTGAACTGATTTCCGGCGATCTCGCGGTCGCGAATAGCGACCAGTACAGCGACTACCGCGATCAGCTCGTGGATTGGAGTGTCTATGATGCCCAAATAGCGGACTACAGTGCGATGGTTGATATCGCATCCGACCCAGCCGCTTTTGTGGCGCAGGCCCGCTCACGCTTGAGCGAAACGGCGGACCGCATTGACCGTAACTTCCCGGAGAATGAATACGCCGTCTTCAATGGTGAAGAGCTGGTGATCCGGAAGCACCGTCGCACAGCGCCTCCCGATGGGCTGGCCGAAATTGACAAACAGTTATCCCAGAATTTGCCCGAAAAGAATATTCTCGACATCCTGGTGGAAGCCGAAAAATGGCTGGGGCTCCACAAACGCTTTGGACCACTTTCCGGTTTTGAGAGCAAGCTGGAAGACCCACGTACCCGCTTTGTTTCGACCTTGTTTTGCTATGGCTGCAATCTCGGGCCAACTCAGACCGCCCGATCCATCACGACACTTAATCGCCGGCAGGTGTCCTGGCTCAACCTGCGGCACGTCACCGAAGAGCGCTTGGAGCAGGCCATTGTGCAGGTTATCAATGCCTACAACCGCTACCGGCTGCCGCGACACTGGGGAACTGGCCAGCGGGCTGCCGCCGATGGCACAAAATGGAATCTGTACGAACAGAATCTGCTATCGGAATACCACATACGGTACGGTGGCTACGGCGGGGTGGGCTACTACCACGTCTCCGACAAATACATCGCGCTGTTCAGCCACTTCATCCCTTGCGGCGTTTATGAGGCCATTTACATCCTTGACGGGCTGATCAAAAACGATTCCGATATCCAGCCTGACACCTTGCATGGCGATACTCAGGCGCAAAGTGCGCCCGTCTTCGGGTTGGCTTACCTGCTGGGTATCAACCTGATGCCCCGCATCCGGAATCTGAAGCAGCTGGTGTTCTACAAGCCTGACAAACGCCAACGGTATGAGCACATCAATGCCTTGTTCAGCGAAACCATTAACTGGCAACTGATCGAAACCCATGTGCCCGACATGCTCCGGGTGGCGCTATCGATAAAGGCAGGGAAAATAGCACCGTCCACGGTATTGCGACGTTTAGGTACCGCAAGCCTCAAGAATAAACTCTACTTTGCTTTCCGGGAACTGGGGCGGGTAGTTCGGACAACCTTTCTTCTGGACTACATTGGCAGCGTGGAGTTGCGGCGAACCATTCATGCGGAGACGAACAAAACGGAGGAGTTCAACCAGTTCGTAAAATGGCTATTTTTCGGCGGCGAGGGGGTGATCGCCGAGAATATCCGCCACGAGCAACGGAAGGTGATCAAATATAACCACTTGGTGGCCAACCTGGTCATTCTTCACAATGTGGAGTCGATGACGTTAACCCTTAAAGATCTCAAGGATCGCGGCCATCATATTGATCACGATATTCTCAAAGGATTGGCCCCATACCGCACGGACCATATCAACCGATTTGGCGATTATACGCTTGATTTTGAACGGCAGGTTTCACCCATGAGCTACAACGCCAAAATAATTTAAATACAATAGGTTAAGGCACATTTTGGAGGATTTCGTCAGAATCGTTGCCGACCCTCAATTCTGCCTTAAGTCCTTTTAGCCGCTTCACGTATTGGAAGCGGCTTTATTCTACCTAAATATTTATACCGTTATCTTATAGAGTATACTTTTAGTAACTTCCTTACTGCGTACCCATCAGATAGAAACGTCGTGTGCCGAAGCTGCCTCCCAAGAGTGCAGTTAGCAGCTGCGAAATCAGCTTTTGCCTATTTATTATTAGGATTAAGGTGCGCAGCGGCGATTAGCGCTTGGGTATAAGCGTGCTGTGGCGCTGAAAGCACTTCCAGACAGGGGCCTTGTTCGACTACTTCGCCATCCTTAAGCACCATAACCCTGTGAGCCATGGCGCGGATAACAGCAAGATCGTGGCTAATAAACAGATAGCTAAGCTGTCTGCGTGCCTGTAAGTCACGCAGTAGGGTCACTAGTTGCTTCTGTACGGTGCGATCTAGTGCTGAGGTGGGCTCATCAAGCACCAGTAGCTCAGGCTCTAAGATAATCGCTCTAGCAACGGCAATACGCTGGCGCTGGCCACCTGAAAATTCGTGAGGGTAGCGGGCGGCACAGCTCTCCGGTAGCCCAACTTCACCTAGCGTTTGATTAACCCGTTGGGTGACTTCTTCAGTGGTGAGATTAGGGTAGTGAAAACGTAGCCCTTCACTGACGATATCGAACACCGGCATGCGCGGCGAAAGCGCGCCATAAGGATCCTGGAAAACCATTTGCAAGCGGTGCCGCTGACGACGCAGGGCATCGCCGGTCAGGCTGCTGAGTTTATCGTTGCCAAGGGTAATATCACCTTGGCTAGTGACTAAGCGCATGACGGCAGAGGCGAGCGTGGTTTTACCCGACCCGGATTCACCCACAATCCCTAACGTTTCACCAGGTGCGATATCAAAATCGGTAGGGTGAAGCGCCGCAAAAGCAGGCGGCTGACGCTTAAACAACCCCGTTTTAGGCCGCTTAAAGCTGACGCTCAACTGGCGGGCGGTTAACAGCGGAGGCGCGTGGGTAATTGCTTGAGGCCTACCTTCAGGCTCAGCAGCGAGCAGCGCTTTAGTGTAATCGCTCTTGGGATGCTGAAAGACCTGTTCAACCGGGCCAATTTCCTGCACTTCGCCACGGTACATAACGCATACGCGGTCTGCGTGGCGGCGTACCAAATTTAAGTCATGGCTGATAAATAGCATGCCCATGCCGTAACGATCCCGCAGTTCGCGAAGTAGGGCGAGAATCTCTTGTTGAACAGTGACGTCTAACGCCGTGGTAGGCTCATCGGCAATTAACAGCGATGGGTTGTTAGCAACCGCCATGGCTATCATCACCCGTTGACGTTGCCCCCCTGAAAGCTGATGGGGCCAGGCATCCAGTAATTCGTCCGCCCGCGGCAACTTAACTTGTTCTAACAACTCCTTGCTGCGTAGCCGCGCCTCATGACCACGTAATCCTTGGTGCAGGCGCAGCGCTTCACCGATCTGCTTACCCACACGATGAAGGGGGTTTAAAGACGTCATAGGTTCTTGGAAGATAAAACCAACACGATTACCACGTATACCGTTCCACTGAGCTTCGGTTAAGCCAGCTAAATTGGTATCGCCCAACCAGCGCTCGCCTTCGATTGTGGCATTACTAGGCAGTAAGTTGACCATGCCAAGTGCTGAGACCGATTTGCCTGACCCCGACTCACCGACAATCGCCAGGGTTTCACCTGCATTAATAGTCAGTGAGAGGGAACGAACTACCTGGCTTTCACCGAAGGCGATGTTGAGGTTTTCAATTTGCAGGAGCGGTTTAGACATGGTTGGCCTCCTGAGCAGCGCCGATTTGGCGCTGCTGCACGTGACGTGGATCAAAGGCGTCGCGTAGCCCTTCACCAATAAAAACCAGCAGCGACAGCATGATCGCCAGCGTCATAAAGGCCGTAATGCCCAGCCAGGGGGCGTGTAGATTATTTTTACCTTGGGCGGCTAACTCACCCAGCGAGGGTGCGCCAGGTGGTAGGCCAAAGCCGAGAAAGTCGAGCGCGGTCAGCGTGCCAATCGCGCCGGTAAACAGAAACGGAATAAATGTCAGCGTGGCGACCATGGCGTTTGGCAATACGTGACGCCACATAATTAAACGTGACGGCAGGCCCATGGCTTTGGCAGCTCGTACATACTCTAAATTGCGCGCGCGTAAAAACTCGGCACGCACGATATCGACTAAGCCCAGCCATGAGAAGAGCAGCATGATGCCCAGCAACCACCAAAACCCTGGCTGCACAAAGCTAGCTAAAATAATCAGGAGGAACAGTACTGGCAAACCCGACCAAATTTCAGTCATCCGCTGGCCAATTAAATCGACCTTGCCGCCGAAGTAGCCTTGCACGCCCCCCACCACAACGCCCATCACGAGAGACCCCGCCGTAAGCACTAAGGCAAAGGCCACTGAGAGGCGAAAGCCATAAATGACTCGTGCTAATACATCACGCCCCTGGTCATCAGTGCCCAGCCAGTGGCGGCTATCTGGCGGCGCCGGAGAAGGGCGCGTCATATTCATATCAAGGGTTTGATAAGAATAGGGAATCGCGGGCCACAGCGCCCAGCCGTTGTCATCAATCTGTTGTTGAATAAAAGGGTCTAGATAGTCGGTACGTGTTGGTAGAAAACCGCCAAACTCGGTTTCTGGGTAATCCACTAACAGCGGGGCATACCACTTCCCGTCGTACTGCATAATGATGGGTTTATCGTTGGCGATCAGCTCGGCAAAAAGGCTGAGAATAAACAGTGTGCCAAATAGCCATAGAGATACTCGGGCACGGCGGTTGGCTTTAAAAGCGGCCAAACGCCGCTGAGTAATGGGCGAAAAACGTGATGAAAAAGACGCCATGATCACGACTCCCGGGTTGAAAAGTCGATGCGCGGGTCTACCCACACGTAGGTCAAATCGGAAATCAGCTTAAGGATTAGCCCGATCACCGTATATAGAAACAGAGTGCCGAATATCACCGGATAATCCCGCTGCATAACGGCCTCAAAGCCGAGTAGCCCCAACCCGTCTAAAGAGAAGATAACCTCAATCAGCAGTGCACCGGTGAAGAAGATGCCAATCATGGCGGCAGGCAGGCCCGCGATAATAACCAGCATGGCATTACGGAACACATGGCCGTAAAGCACACGCCGTTCGTCGGCGCCTTTGGCTCGGGCGGTAATCACATACTGTTTATGAATTTCATCAAGAAAGCTGTTTTTTGTCAGCATGGTAAGCGTCGCAAAACTGCCAATCGCAGCGGCGATCACCGGCAGGGTAATATGCCAGAAGTAGTCTTTGATTTTGCCCCAAGTGGAAAGCTGGTCGAAGTCAGGCGAGGTCAGGCCCCGTAACGGGAACAGATCCCAATAGGTGCCTCCAGCGAACAGTACGATCAATAAAATGGCGAACAAAAAACCAGGGATAGCGTAGCCAACAATCACTAATCCTGAAGACCAGACATCAAAACGCGAACCGTGACGAAGTGCTTTTTTAATGCCCAATGGAATTGAGATTAAATAGACCAGCAGGGTGGTCCAAAGCCCCAGTGATATAGAGACGGGGAGCCGCTCTATCATTAGCTCGGTGACGGGTCGGTCGCGGAAGAAGCTGGTGCCGAAATCGAGCGTAAGATAATCCGCCATCATGCCGATAAAGCGTTCGTGGGGGGGCTTGTCAAAGCCAAACTGTTGCTCTAGCTGTTCAATAAAGCGCGGGTCGATACCACGAGCGCCCCGTGAATCGTCGCTGACTTGAACATCGGCACCGCCCATATCCAAGCGGGTGCTAGCCATCGCATCAGCGCCTTCAAAGCGCGCTAACATCTGATCGATTGGCCCGCCTGGGGCCGCCTGAACAATAATGAAATTGAGCAACATAATCCCGATCAGCGTCGGAATCATAAGCAGTAGTCGGCGTAGAGTGTAGCGTGCCACAGAGCACTCCATGGTTCTTTAAGAATAAACCGAATTTAGCGGCGTCGATGACGGCGCTGCAGTTCAGCTTCACGGTCGGTATCGACCCACCACGCATCCAGGTCCATGGCGTACTCTGGGAATGGTTCGGGGTAGCCAAATTTATCCCACACCGCAATGCGAGTTTCGCCGGAGTGGTAGTGCGGAATCACATAAAATCCCCAGCGCAGCACCCGGTCCAGTGCTTTCGCGGCGGTATCAAGTTCTTCACGGCCATCGGCACGTATCAGCTCCTCAACCAGCGCATCTACCGCTGGGTGAGCAAGTGACATGCGGTTGCGACTCTGCGGTGCCTCTGCCGCAGCGCTGGTCCAGAAGTCGCGTTGCTCGTTGCCGGGGTTGTTCGACTGGGGGAAATGGCTGATGACTATGTCATAGTCGTAATTGCGCTGCCGGTTTAAAAATTGGTTGATGTCAACGATACGCAGCGATGTTTGCACACCCAGGCGCGCCATATTGCGCAGCATGGGCTGAACCACCCGCTCAAAGCCAGAATCATACAGCAACACTTCAAGGCTCAAGGGCTGTCCGGTTGCCTGATTAACCAGTACGCCATCTTCAACCTCATAACCCGCTTCACGGAGCAGCTCCAGCGCCAAATGCAGGCGCTCACGGAGATCGGTAGGCTGATCAAGGGGTAATGGGTCGGTAAACAAACGCTCAGAGCGATGAGACGCCAGCAACTCTTCCCGGAAGGGTTCCAGTAGCGCTAGCTCATCTTCGGATGGTAACCCGATGGCTTCCATTTCAGAATTTTGAAAGAAGCTTTCAGTCCGCTGGTAGGTGTCGTAAAAAATATTGGTATTCAGCCAGGGGAAATCAAAGGTAAGGCTTAACGCTTCGCGTACCCTGGGATCTTGAAACTTCTGTTTGCGCAGATTGAAAACAAATGCCTGCATCATGGAGGGGTTTACATCAGGCACTGTCAGTCGTTTTACAAAGCCCTCTTCATAGGCAGGGAAGTCATAGCCGATTGCCCAGGTAGCTGCTCGGGCATCAATGCGGAAATCCGTTAGCCCCGCTTTAAATGCCTCCCAGGCGATATCGCGATCACGGTAGTAGTCATAAATAATTCGATCGATATTGTAGCGCCCAATATTGACCGGTAAGTCTTTACCCCAGTAATTCTCATCACGCTGAAAAACTATTCGCCGACCGGGGTCGACCTCACTGATGCGGTAAGGCCCCGAACCTGGGTGAGCGGCCAGGGTAGGCGACGTGAACTCTCTTGGCTCCCAGTAGTGCCGGGGTAGTATCGGCAGTTGGGCAACGATTAAAGGCAGCTCGCGAGACTCGGTATCGTTAAAGGTGAAACGCACCTGATGCTCACTAAGCGCAATCACTTCCTCTACACCGGCGTAGTAACTGGCGTAAAACGGATTGCCGTCTTCCCGTAGTAGATTCAGCGAGAACACCACATCGTAGGCAGTGACAGGCTCGCCATCTTGAAAGCGTGCTTCTTGGCGCAGATCAAATTCAATCCATTGCCGGTCAGGGTCTAGGCGCACGCCTTCGGCAAGCAGGCCGTAGAGACTAAACGGCTCATTGGGATTGCTGGCCATCAAGGTGTCATAAATTTGCGAAATGCCGGTGGCGGGAGTGCCTCGAATGATGAACGGATTTGTCGAGTCGAAACTGCCCCCAACGGCGGTATGGGTCATTGTGCCGCCTTTAGGAGCTTGCGGGTTTACATGGGGAAAGTAAGCAAAGTCGGCTGGCAGTTCAGGGCTATCATAAAGCGATAGCCCATGAACCGTTTCAACAGGAACCACATTGTCAGCATCAGTATCAAGATCGCCCACGACAGCATTGCCACTAACATTGCCGCTTAATGCACCGTTAGATGAATCAGCGGCAGCGGTTACCTCCGTAGCCAGTACCGATGCGTGTAATAGCAAGCCACTGACGAACAGAAGCGTTTTCGCAAAAAACAGACCACGCGGCATTGGTTACTTCCCATGTGAACAAAGCCAACTGTTTGACGATAGTGTTACTACGTTTGAATTCAACGCCCTGAAAGTGTCAGGAGTTGGCCCGGTTGTAAAGCGCCAGGACGATCAATCGCATTCCAGCGTATTAAGTCTTGCTGGTCAATATTATAGCGGGCTGCAATTGCCGAGAGACTATCGCCGCTTTCAACGCGATGGGTGTCGCCGCTAGCGGCCTGAGCAAGCGCCTGACCGTTGCCCTGTGAAAGCTGAGCCAATACCTGAGCATCCACTTCTTCGGGTACCAGCAGCGTCTGTGCGCTGCTCGGATCAATGCTGCCATTGAGCAAGCCTGGGTTTAATTCTGCTAAAGCTGCCTGGCTGACATCCAGCATTTGCGAGGCTTCCGACAGGCTCACCGCATGCGCTAGCTGTACCTTTGCGAACGCCGGTTCAGTATGTATTTCCGGCAATATGACGTCGTAACGCTCAGGGTCACTGATGATCGTCGCGATCGCTTTCAACTTGGGGACATACTGCATGGTTTCTTGGGGTAACGAGAGATCCCAGTACTCGCCATTCAAGCCCTGGCTTTGGGCTTGGCGCTGGGCACGATTAACGGTGCCAGCGCCTGCATTGTAAGCCGCTAGCGAAAGCATCAGATCGCCTTCGTACCACTGATCAGCCTGCATTTCCAAGTAATTGAGTGCTGCATCAGTAGAGGTGACAACATCGAGTCTACCGTCGTAATTGCCGTTGCGCACCAGTCCCAATGCATCCCCTGTGCCGGGCATAAATTGCCATAGGCCTGCCGCGCCGCGGTGGCTTTTGGCACCAGGATCAAAGGAGCTTTCGACGAAGGGAATCAGCGCTACTTCACCGGGTAGACCACGCTCGCTAACCTGCTGGGTTATCCAAGCCAGCCAAGGTGTCGCGCGTTCGGTAATGGTGGCAATGTTTTCGGGGCTCGAACGGTAATGCTCAATCCATTCATCCACTCGGGCCTGAGCTTCTACTGAGAGGGAAGCATTTTGCCACTGAAAGCTTTCACGTAGTGTGGTCCAAGCATCTTGAGGCTTTAACTCCAAGGCTTCCCAAAAGTGCGTTTGGAAAGCGGTTGGACTAGGCTTTGTCGTGTCCATCGAGCTGTTTGAAACAGAGCGAGAGGAGGGTGTTGACGCACCTGTGAATCCAGTCGGTGTTTTATATGCCGGCGCTGAAGCTTGAGAACTTGCTGCGGCGGCTAACATTAGGCCCACAATTACGGTACTGCCTGCGCTCAGCATAAAGCGCTGGCGAATCGTTCGATAGGTCATAGTTACATTCGTTTAGTTTCGATAGCGTTCTTAAAAACGGTTCTTCCACTCGCGAAGAGTGGTGAACGTTGCGAGGTCGTTATCATTAACACCCTGGGAGCTGGCTGCTTGGCGCACGCTATCTGTGCCCACGCGCAGGTAGGGGTTGATTTTCAGCTCGCGTCCTATCGTGCTGGGTAAGGTGGGGCGATCCAATGCCCGCGCCTTTTCACACTCCTGCAAGGCGTGTTTAACGTCTTCATTTTCAGGATCCGCAGCACGAGCAAACACTAGGTTCGCCAGCGTGTACTCATGGGCTGCAAAGACCAGCGTATCTTCAGGGAGTTCCGCAAATTGTTGCAGAGATGTAAACATCTGTTCTGGCGTACCTTCAAATAAACGCCCACAACCTGCGCAAAAAAGCGTATCACCGCAAAATAGCAGCGCGGGAATTCCCGCCGTAAAATAGCTGATATGGTCTAGCGTGTGGCCGGGCGTTGCCGAGACCTCAAAGCGCCTTCCCATAATGCGGACTTCATCCCCATCGCCCACTGCTTCATCAATACCTTCAATGGATGGGTTGGCAGGGCCAATCACATGGGGCGAGTAGCGTTTAATTAACTCAGCTAAACCACCGGTATGATCATGGTGATGGTGAGTAATCAAAATGCTTTCTAACTTAAGTGACTCACGCTCAAGCAGCTCAATCACCGGAGCAGCTTCACCAGGATCCACCACGCAAACGCTTTGACTGTTATCTTGTCTTAATAGCCAAATATAGTTGTCGCTTAGGGCAGGGATCGGTGTCACGCTCAACATCATCAAGTTCCTTTGAGAAAAAGCAGACCGTTAAAAAATAGCAAAATGTTAAAACACCTTAGATAATGCGCATATTAGCGCTTAACCGGTGCGTAAAAGGCGTTAAAAAGCCGTTACTGTGGAGGGAAGCGCTGTTCATGTCAAATTCGACGACGGCAACATCACTCGCCAAACAATTGATCAATAGCCAGCCTTACTGGGAAACTGAGGCGGGGCGCTCGCTTTGGGAATCTCAACGGGCGTGCTTAGGGCCGGTTGCGGAAACCCGGGTAGGGGGCCACAGCTTGGAGATGGGCATGGGACCGGCCATGATGACCATGTCGGCAATCCCCCACGCTATACGCTGGTCGCCCACCCGGCAGTTGGCGCAAAGCGATGCCACATTAATATGCCCGCCGGACCAGCTCGCACTGCCGGATAGATGTTTAGATATTATGGTGATCCATCACTGGTTAGAGCATTTAAAGGATGCCCATTTCACGCTTCAAGAGGCCGCACGGGTAACGGCAGATAATGGCATTTTAGTGCTGTTTGGCTTTAATCCTATCGGTGTGAGTGGGCTTGCGCGTCAGTGGCGTAAACGCCAGCAGCAGTTTCCGTGGAGTGGTACTTGGCGCACGGCAAATCGGCTGCGTGACTGGCTGGCGTTTGTCGACTTTGAGGTGGAGCGGGTAGACTATTGCTGTTTTCGCGGGCGGGCGAGCGCCAAATGTGGCGAGTATTGGGAGTCACTGGGTCGGCGGCATAATTTTCCCCTGGGAGAGAGCTATATGATTCAGGCTAGGCGTCGCCAACGCCATGCTCCGGTTCAACGTATGAAATTTGGTTTAAGTGCACCGGCTTCGCCCGCTTCCCTGGGAGTTACTCGTTCAGGTTCATCAGCCCACTATGAACCCGCTCAAAAGCAGCCCATTCAAGCACATCAAACCCACACGCATAAATCTGAACCAGACAAACGAAGGGATGACAAGATTGACTAATAAGGCTGCCGAGCATTTACCTCAGGTAACGGTTTACACCGATGGAGCTTGCCGAGGGAATCCAGGCCCCGGTGGGTGGGGTGTTGTGCTGGCGAGTGGCGAGCATGAAAAGACGCTAAAAGGCTATGAAGCCGAGACCACTAATAATCGCATGGAATTGATGGCAGCGATTATGGCGCTGCGCACGCTGAATAAACCTTGCGAAGTAGCGCTCTGGACTGACTCACAGTATGTTCGCCAAGGGATTACCCAGTGGATACATAACTGGATTAAGCGAGGCTGGAAAACTGCCGCCAAGCAGCCTGTTAAAAACGCCGAGCTATGGAAAACCCTGCATGAAGAGACTCAGCGCCACCAAGTGGCGTGGCATTGGGTGAAAGGTCATAGCGGTCATCCCGGTAATGAGCGTGCCGATTCGTTGGCTAATGAAGCGATTGATGAGCATCAAAAGAGGAGAGCATGATGCGCCAGGTGATTCTAGATACTGAAACCACGGGTATCGACCCAAAAGATGGCCATCGTCTGGTTGAAATCGGTGCCATTGAGATGGTTAATCGTCGCTTCACTGGGCGTACCTATCATCAGTACATTAATCCCGAACGCCATATCGATGCCGAAGTTGTTGCCGTTCACGGTATTGACGATGACAGAGTCGCCAATGAGCCAGTATTTGCCAAAATAGCCGATGATTTTTGGGCATTTATTGAAGGTGCTGAGCTAGTGATTCATAACGCCCCCTTCGATGTGGGCTTTATTGATCACGAGCTGGGCATGCTGAATCAGCAGCGTAAAAGCCCAGTGCTGGGGCCGGTAAGCGAATATTGCGGCATATTAGATACGCTGACCATGGCCCGGAAAATGCACCCCGGACAGCGCAATAGTCTTGACGCCTTATGTAAGCGCTACGATATCGATAATGGCCACCGGGTACTGCATGGGGCACTGTTAGACTCTGAAATCCTCGCTGAGGTCTACCTGGCGATGACCGGTGGGCAAACCGCGTTAACGTTAGACGCAGCCTCTGCAGCGGAACAGGAGCAGGCCGATACCTCTAATGAGGGTATGTCGATTCAACGCATGGTATTAACGCCTGGTCAGCTCCGTGTAGTGCGACCCACCGCAGAGGAGCAAGCGGCTCATAATGCTAAGTGTGAAGCGCACAAGCTTCATTGGTTTAAGGGTGCAGCAGGCGATGCTTAGGCGAGAAATCCCCCATCATGAGCAAGCTGGGCGAGTTATTCGCCTGTCGCGCAGTATGCTTGCGCCCGCGCCTCTTATCGGCAGCGAGGAGCTAACCCCGTTACAGCCGTATCAACCCTGGACAGCGCAGATGCAGCCGCTGTGCTACTGGCATGATGAGCCAGTCGCACTGCTCGTTGAATCCCAGGCGGAAAGTGGCTGGATCGATGGTCGGCAGTGGATGAGTGAGCTTTCTACCGCGTGGTTTAGCCTACTCTCCACAGCACTGCAAGTAGGGGCGTGGTTAGAAAATCACCGCTTTTGCAGCCGCTGTGGTGCGCCGGCCACTAAGCTTACGGCAGAGTTTGCCATGCATTGCGATGGTTGCGGACACCGTAACTACCCGCGCATATCACCCTGCATTATTACCTTAGTAACCAGTGGTGAAGCAATGTTGCTTGCCCGCAGTCCCCGCTTCCCGCCTGGGCGCTACTCTACTTTGGCAGGGTTTATTGAGCCAGGGGAATCGGCAGAGGAGGCCGTGCACCGTGAGGTATTCGAAGAGGTGGGCGTGCATATTGACCAGTTGCGCTACTACCAAAGCCAGGCGTGGCCGTTCCCGCATTCACTGATGTTTGGTTATTTCGCTGAAGCGACGACACGACGTATACGAATTGACGGTGTAGAAATCAGCGATGCTGCGTGGTTTTCGCCACGTCAGCTACCGTCTCTGCCACCGCCATACTCAATCTCGCGCGAGCTGATTGAAACGCATTTGGCACGCTGGCGCTGATAGGCGCCGCATGGTTGCGTGAACGTTATTCGCTTGGGAACAGGCTGGTCAGTTTAGTGGCCAACATGACATTGCCAGTCGCTTTTAGCTTACCGGTCATGAACGCAGTCATGCCATTGATGTCTCCATTCATAATCCCTTTTAATGTTTCAGTGCTTAGACTTAGGCTGACAGAGGGATCGTCGTGCTCACCCTCTTGTACATCCAGTGCGCCATCTTGGATATGCAAGTAGTGGCTACCGGCGTCTGAAAAATGGAACTGGAAAACTTCGTTCATGCCCTCGGCTGCTTCAGGGTTGAAACGCGCTTGCAGTTTCTCAAGGGTATTATTAGACATCACAAATCTCTCAATTAAGTAAGTAAATTAGATTAAGGCTAGCGATAGCAGCCTGAGGAAACAACTAAATAAGAAAATGAGATTATTTCATACAAGCGTTTCAATCAAGCGCGGTGATGGCACACTATACAGTGCTGACAAATTCGAAAAGCAAACGCCATCCACCGCAGCGATAGGATTCAATACTCTAATGGAGAACGTCAATGAGTGAATGGGTAGCAGAGGTAGCTATGTTTGCTGTGCAAACAACTATCGTGATGGCACTGTTGGGGATTGGTTTACTCCTGTTCGCGCACTCAAAACAAGATAAAGAGAGTGATTTAAAGCTGTATATCGAACCGCTTAACAATCAGCGTCGCCGCCGCGGCCGCCGGTTGCGGCTAGCTGCGACGCTACCCGCGGCGCGAAAAAAACTCATGAAAGCCTTTCGTACGGAAGATAAAAAACGCCAAAAGGGTCATAAGCACGAGCATGATGCCGTGCAAGAGTCACGTGTATGGGTGCTTGATTTTCATGGTGATTTAAAGGCATCGCAAACCGAGCACTTTGCTCAAGAAGTGTCGGCGATTATCGATGTTGCCAACAAAGATGACGAGGTGGTGGTTCGTCTTGAGTCAGCAGGCGGGCTGGTTCATGCCTATGGGCTGGCGGCCGCGCAGCTGGATCGCCTGCGTGTGGCTGGGCTTACCACCACCGTTTGTATCGATAAAGTAGCGGCGAGCGGTGGGTATCTCATGGCCTGTACCGCGCAGCATATCAAGGCAGCGCCTTTTGCAGTGATTGGCTCAATTGGTGTGGTGGCGCAGGTGCCCAACATCCATCGACTGCTTAAACGTCATGACATTGATGTAGAACTACTGACAGCGGGTAAGTACAAGCGCACCTTGACTGTGTTGGGTGAAAATACCGAAGAAGGGAAAGCCAAGTTCTTAGAGGATTTAGAGAACACCCACCGGCTGTTTAAAAGCTACGTTGCCGAACGGCGCCCAACAATGGATATAGACACTCTCGCGACGGGAGAAATTTGGTACGGCAGTGAGGCATTGCCCCAGTTGCTCGTCGATAGTGTTGGCACCAGCGAAGCCTATCTAGTTGAGCGCATGGCGCAGGCGCGGGTGTATGCCGTCAAGCTTGAGCCACCCAAAACAGTGAGCCGTAAATTGGGATTAGCAGTGTCAGCAGGGGTCGAAAAAGCCGCGCTAAAAGCGCTTGGTCTTATCGACGCCGCCGGTTGGCAGCGCCGCTAAGTCTCATCTCATAAAGCGTTATGCGGCATAGTGGTGCGCCAAGGTGTCAATGATCGCCTTGGCGCTCTCACTGCTCAAGGAGTAATAGATAGTTTGTGACTCCCGTCGGGTATTGACCAGTTCATCACGCCTCAAAATGGCCAGATGCTGGGAAAGGGCTGACTGGCTTAGTGCAAGCTGCTGATTAATTTGTGTCACTGACATTTCTTTCTCGGCTAACAAGCAAAGTATTTGCAAGCGTTTTTCGTTGGCCAATGCTTTGAGTAGGTTCGTTCCCTCCTCAATAGCGCGACAGTTGTGTTCAAGCAGGCGTGTAGCGGCGCTTGTAGAAGCAGACATAATAATGATCTCCTGGCCTACACTGTTTACAGCAGCGTTTTTATAAGCATTGTTATATGTGGTCGAGGCATCGTCGCGTTGCGAGGATCAAGTTGTTTAATGATCAGTAATTTAGCGAGTTTTGTCCAAGACGTCGTTTAACGATTAATCAATGGTAGGTAGAGAGGTTTTTGTCGACAATTTCAGGCATTTGCTTACGTCTTTTGTCGCACTTATCCCATAGTATGAAGGTAATTTAGCAGTTAACTTAATACAGTGTCGACAATGGTTTTTAAGTCTAGTTTCATACAAACAATAACGATGGGCAGATCATGAGCCGCTACCAACAGACCTTCCAGCAGTCGATTGAACAACCAGAAGCGTTCTGGGCAGAACAGGCCAAGCGCATTCCTTGGTACACACCACCTCAAACCATACTCAGCTACGATGAGCAGAATGCTTCACACAAGCATGCACGCTGGTTTAGCGACGGTGAAATGAACCTTAGCTACGCGGCGTTGGATTATCACGTTGAAAAGGGGCGCGGTGAGCAGGCGGCCATTTTCTGGGATTCGCCTTCTGCCCAGGCCAAACAAACCATCACTTACCGCCAAATGCGCGATCGAGTGGCCTACTTTGCCGGTGCATTAGCGCAGCTAGGTGTAGAGAAGGGTGATCGGGTGGTGATCTATATGCCCATGATCCCCGAAGCACTGATCGCGATGTATGCCTGCGCCCGCCTCGGTGCCATTCATTCAGTGGTGTTTGGTGGTTTTGCGCCCCATGAGCTGGCGGCGCGGATTGAGGATGCAGAACCCAAAGTCGTGGTCGCCGCCTCTTGCGGCATTGAGTTAGGTAAGGTGTTGCCCTACAAGCCGATGGTCGACCAGGCGATCAGTCTCAGTGCTCACAAGCCTGCTGCCTGCGTGGTGTATCAGCGTGCAGCACTGCGAGCTGAATTAGCGCAAGGCGATCACGACTGGGAAACGTTGGTTGCAAAGGCGCCCTTTGCTGAGTGTGTGCCGGTCAAGGGTACCGACCCGCTATATATTCTCTATACCTCGGGTACCACGGGTAAGCCCAAAGGTGTCATGCGCGATACCGGCGGTTATGCCGTGGCGTTGGCTTACTCCATGGAAGCGATTTATGCCTTGGAGCCGGGAGATGTATTCTTTACTGCCTCAGATGTGGGCTGGGTCGTCGGGCACTCCTATATTGTTTATGCCCCATTGCTGCATGGCTGCACCACCGTGGTTTACGAGGGGAAACCGGTGAAAACCCCTGATGCAGGCAGCTTCTGGCGCTTGATTGAGGAGTACAAGGTCACGAGTTTCTTTACTGCACCTACGGCATTTCGGGCAATTAAAAAAGAAGACCCCGACGCTCAACTGCTCAAAGATTACGACATCAGCAGCCTGAAGCATCTTTACGTGGCCGGTGAGCGCCTTGATCCACCTACCTTTCACTGGCTAGATGACCTGCTGGACGTGCCCGTGATTGATCACTGGTGGCAAACCGAAACCGGCTGGCCCATTGCAGCTAATTTACCCGGCATTGAGTCAATGCCCACCAAGGCAGGCTCAGCAACGTATCCTGTACCTGGTTTCAATGTGCAGGTGCTCAATCGCGAAGGTGAGCAGGCTAAGCCGATGGAGCAGGGCAGTGTGGTGATCAAACAGCCGATGCCTCCTGGCTGTTTGACTGGCGTATGGCGCGACCCGCAGCGTTTCCATTCAGCCTACATGGCGACTTTCCCAGGTTACTATTTGACTGGCGACGGAGGCTATTTTGATGAGCAAGGTTATCTGTTCATTATGGGGCGCACCGATGATGTCATTAACGTAGCAGGTCACCGACTCTCTACCGGGGAAATGGAAGAAGTGGTCGGCGCGCACCCAGCAGTGGCTGAGTGCGCGGTGATTGGTATTCATGACGACCTGAAAGGCCAGATCCCCATCGGTTTAGTTATCCCGAAAGATGGGTTTGATGGCGATGAAGTGGCGCTGGAGGCAGAGCTGATTGCCAGGGTGCGCGAACATATTGGGCCAATTGCCTGCATCAAGCAGGTGCTAGTGGTGGATCGCCTTCCCAAAACCCGCTCGGGAAAAATATTGCGCAAGCTGTTGAGGACGATTGCCGATGGCAAAGAGTACGGCATCCCTTCTACCATCGATGACCCCACCAGTTTGGCCGATGTACATACTGCCATGCGCGAGCGCTCGGTAGGTGCAGCAGATAAAGCCACGCCCCTTGATTGATTGACGTTAGCCGCCCAGCATTAAGGGCGGCTTTTAATCTGCGACTTTTAATACCCTCCAGAAGCCGTATAATGCTGCACCCGAGGCACCCTTGCTATAGCAGTGTGCCGACATTAACGAGGGTTCCCTAACCCCTCTTAGCGTAAAAAAAGGCCTACCCAAATGTTTGCATTGAGTGACGCTCAACACCGTCGTTGCCTACTGGTGATGGTGGTTTTCCATATCGGCATTATTGCCGCCAGTAATTATCTCGTTCAACTGCCCTTTACCCTGTTTGGCTTTCATACCACCTGGGGCGCGTTCAGCTTTCCGTTTATTTTCTTGGCGACTGATCTCACCGTACGCCTGTTTGGGAAGGGCCCCGCCCGAACCATTATTCTTCGCGTTATGTTCCCTGCGTTGCTGGTCTCGTATGTGGTATCAGTGGTATTTCCCCGCGGCAGCTTTGCCGGGATCGAGGCATTGTCTGAATGGAACCTGTTTGTTGCCCGTATCGCATTGGCTAGCTTCTTAGCCTATGTAATTGGTCAGTTGCTGGATGTGCAGGTATTTGACCGCTTACGCCAGTGGGCCTGGTGGGTAGCGCCGGTATGCTCAACAGTGATTGGCAATCTTGCGGATACCTTTGCGTTCTTCTCCGCCGCGTTCTATAACAGCCCAGACGCCTTTATGGCGGCCAACTGGGTGGAAATTGCGGCCGTAGACTATGTGATTAAATTGGCGATTAGCCTACTCTTCTTCTTGCCACTTTATGGTCTGTTGCTCGCATGGTTAACGCGCCGCTTAGTGCTATGGACAGGGCAGGAAGATGGGGAACCACGCACAGCGTAACGCTGTATTAGTTAATCATCGCTTATTAGCCACAACCGCTTAGGAGCTTGCATGACTGACATTGCCACCGTTGATCTTTACTGTATCGATTTGCCCGCGGATGAGGGGGCGGTGGATGCAACGCCGCTGGTAGTGATTCATGGCTTGCTAGGCAGCGCTGATAATTGGCGCTCGCATCTAAAAGTGTGGCAGCGCAGCCGCCGAGTGGTCGCCGTGGATCTGCGTAATCATGGCCGTTCTCCCCACGCAGAGGGCATGGCCTACGTCACCATGGCAGATGATGTCGTGGCGCTGCTCGATAAGCTTTCGATTAAGCATGCCCATGTGCTTGGCCACTCAATGGGGGGCAAAGTAGCGATGAGTTTGGCGCGTCTTGCCCCAGAGCGGGTGGCTTCGCTGGTAGTCGCGGATATCGCCCCGGTAGCTTATGAGCATGGTCACGATGATGTGTTTGCCGCGTTAGAGAGCGTGCGCGAAGGCCAGCCGAAAACGCGCCGCGAAGCTGATGAGCTGCTGGGCGAGCATGTCGATTCCCGGCCAACGCGTCTGTTCTTAGCCACGAACCTAGTGCGTAACGATGAAAATGTGATGGCGCTGCGAGTAGGCTTAGATCATATCAAGCGCGGCTACAGCGATATCATTGGCTTGCCGGATGGCGAACAGCCGTATGAAGGCCCGACGTTAGTGCTGCGCGGTAGCGATTCCCACTATGTGGCTGACGATATGCTGCCCGGCTTGCGTGAAGTGTTGCCCCGTGCCCGAGTGGTCACCTTGAAAAATGCCGGTCATTGGCTGCATGCCGACCAGCCAGAAGCCTTCCAACAGGCGGTTGACGCCTTTATCCAAGCGGTGTGACGGTTAGTCCATATTGTTCGGGGTAGCGCAGGAAGCGGTTCAAGATTCGGTAGCTATCAACATCAAAAATTGAGGGCGTATCCACCAGCTGTTTTGCCTGCGCCAAGCTTGCCGCACTGCCTAAATAACACCATTGACGAACAACGTGCCAGGCAGGTTTCGCATTACCTGCCGGGCGCTCTTCAATCGCAATACTGCCCGGCCAAGGCCACACGTTTACCTGCAACTGCTGTAAGGCCGTCTGGGAGCGTTGTGTGTGTTCGGCTAGGGGCTCTTGCCCATTGCAGGCGCCACGGCACTTACCCAACTGATTAGCGAAGCAGCGCCCTTTACCTTTTTCAAGACCCAACACCTGCGGGCAAAGCTGCTGCTCTTCTGCGATGCTGCGCAGCGCGCTTTTAGCCTCTCTTGCGTTGCGAAATAAGCCAAACAGTTTGCCTTGATGCGGCTGGCTAAGAGCGTTGCCGCTTAGTAGTTCAGGTTGATAGACGCCTTCAGGCCAGTGCCAGGTCGTCAGTTTCCCTTGACGGCGCAATTGGCGGTTCATTATCGGCATTAGTGTTTTGACCAGTTGGGCTTCGCGCAGTTGAGCGCCTAAATCGCCGGCGGTCTCCTCCCATTCGATATGCTGCACCTGCTGGGCAAGGCGCATCTCTTTATCATCCTGGTGATCGCGTTGAAAGTGGCCTAATACGCGGCTGCGTAGATTGATACTTTTGCCAACGTAAAGCGGTAAGCGATTATGGCCGTAGAGTAAGTAAACCCCTGGGGTGGAGGGTAACGCTTCTAGCTGGGCGCTATTCAAGTGCGCAGGCAGCGTGCGGTGGCGGCGCTCTTCCTCCAAAAGTGTCAGCCATGTCTCAGCGCTGTGTTCGGCCTGCCATGCTTGCCAGAGCGACCACAGCGCATCGACATCGTCCCCCGCGCGGTGATGGCGAACCGGCGTGATGCCATAACGACTGAGTAGGGCTTTCAGGTTATGCTGCCGCTCTTGAGGCGCAAATCGCCTTGACATGCGTAACGTGCATATTAACTGAGCGCGATAATCTTGCCCTACGCGCTTAAATTCGTTACGCAAAAAACTGTAGTCAAAGCGAGCGTTGTGCGCCACCAGTTGGCTGTCACCTAGCCATTCACGAAGCGATTGTGCAATGTGGGCAAAACGCGGCGCATCGCTCAACATATCATCGCGAATGCCCGTCAGTTGGCTGATTTGCGCGGGTACTTTGCATTCGGGGTTAATCAAGCTCGACCAGCGATCAATCACCTCGCCATTGACCACTTTAAGGGCGGCAATTTCAGTAATGCGGTCACGGGTGGCGCGGGTGCCGGTCGTCTCCACATCGATAAAAATCAAAGCGGTTTTGCTCATACTGCTCCGAAGTTTTCGTTAACCGTTTTTGCTGAACGTTTTTTCATAACCGTCACAGCTAACGATTTAACGTTTGAAAGCTATAACGTATGTGGGTCTACAGCTAACCGTGAGAGGGGAAATGTGGCATCGATCTGGCCTCTTTGTAGTAAGTAAGCCTCGAATGCGTTGTAGCGCTTGCTATCAAGAGCAGCAGGGCTTAATGCCATGCGTCGCAAGATGTCATCCCAGGCAGCTGTATTGATATCGTTATCGAGCACCGGATGAGCGGCTACTAACAGTTCCCAGGCAGCCGTGGGGTTTTCAATAATCCAGTGGCTGGCTTCTTCAACGGCGAGTACAAACCGTGACCATGTGTCTGCGCGGCGCACTAGCGAGTCACTATTGGCCAATACCACCAGACCATCGTAGCGGGGAATATCCAGTGCGTCGAAGCGAACCAGATGGGTAGTGATGCCTTCGGTCGCTAGCTGTGGGGGAAGAAAGTGAAAAAAACCATCTGCGACAGCGTCTGCTTGACCTTCTCTTAGTGCTCTAGCAGGGTCGAAGTGTAAATTTTCTGGAGCAGAATAGTCATCGGTTTGTTGAACAGAGCGCGGTACTAAGCGAGGAATGCTCAGATTAAGGCCTTCCCGTGTGGTATAACCGTAATGTAAACCTGCTAAATTTTTCTCTACCTCAAGAGGTTCTGCGCCCATCACGATGACCGCCGTCAATGGGGTCTCAATGAGGGTGGCGATACGGGTAATAGGGGCACCTTCATGGGCATGCAAATGAAGCAGAGGTTGCCGGGTTAGCGCCAAATCGACGTCTCCGGCGGTTAGTAGCTTGATAGCAATGGAGGGGTCGGCTGGTGACTGGATATCGACATCAAGCCCTTGAGCGGCATATAGGCCTCGTTCTCTGGCTACTACCAAGGCAGCATGCTGAGGGCTTAAGTACCAATCTAGCATCAGGGTAATGTTTTTAAGTGGCGGTGGCTCAAGTGGGGGAGCCGGGGTAATTGCCATGGTAGGTGCTTCATCTTCGCTTACACCTTTCGCAGGTAGCCACAAAGAATGGGGCACCACTACCTCCGTATCCAGTGTCAACGTGGTACTTTCCTGGCCGTCTTCTTGACCGCTTTCTTGATCATCATTACTTGCGTAACTAACTGAGTTTAAAAATAATAGGGTAAAAAATACGGTGAGAAAAGCAACCAGCCAATGGCGTGATAGACAGCGCAACATAGTCAGTGACTCCAAATGTTGTGACGGCGAAGTGTAGCCGCCCTAGAAAGCTCCTGACCAGCCTTTTGACCACAATCATGCGCTGAGAAGGCACAGTAAATTCAGTGGTTACATGTAATAATAGCGCGATATTGAAGTAGAGGAAGAGAGTCATGGACGCAATTTATATGTTCTTTTTGGTGGGCGGTGCCTTGATGGCACTGAGCATCTTGGCGAGCCGTTTATCTTCAATGATGGGCGTGCCAGTGCTGCTTATCTTCCTTGGGCTTGGCATGCTGGCCGGTGAAGAGGGCTTGCTTGGCCTCGTGTTCGACGACTACACCATGGCGTTTACTATCGGCCATCTCGCGTTAGCCATGATTTTGTTAGATGGTGGCTTGCGTACCCGCCTCAAAACTTTCCGGGTTGGTTTTAAACCCGCGCTCTCCTTGGCCACATTTGGCGTCCTTATCACCAGTGCCATCGTAGGTTTAATCGCGATGTGGGTGTTTGATCTGACGCTGGTCCAAGGTTTACTTGTTGGTGCTATTGTTGGCTCTACCGATGCCGCAGCGGTTTTTTCCATGCTGAGCGGTCGTGGCGTTAATCTTAACGAGCGGGTGAGTGCAACGTTGGAAATCGAGTCCGGCACCAACGACCCGATGGCGATTTTTCTGACCTTGATGCTGGTTGAGCTGCTGGTGGGCGATATTGGAGGCCCATTTGAGACACTGCTGTTTTTCACTTCGCAATTTGGTATTGGTTTAATTGTTGGTATTGGCGGTGGTTGGCTAAGCGCCAAGCTGCTGCGCTGGCTCGACCTCGCGCCCGGCCTTTATGCCATGTTGGCGTTAGCGCTAGGGTTCAGCGTATTCGGCTTAACCAGTGTATTGGGCGGCAGCGGCTTTTTGGCGATTTATCTGGCAGGCTTGATGATTGGCAATCAGCCCGGTCGCCACCTGAACTTTATTCTGCCAGTACACGATGGCTTAGCGTGGCTCAGCCAAATCGGCCTGTTCTTGGTACTAGGCTTATTGGTAACGCCTAGTGAGCTATGGGATGTCGCACTACCCGCAGGGTTGGTGGCGCTGGCGCTTATCTTTATTGCTCGCCCACTGGCGGTTTTGATCACCATTAAACCGTTTTTTAAATTCCGTTGGCGAGAAACCTTCTTTATTGCCTGGGTAGGCTTGCGTGGTGCGGTGCCCATCGTACTGGCGATCTTCCCGGTCATTGGTGGGGTCGAGAACGCCTCGCTCTACTTTAACGTGGCGTTTGCTGTGGTATTGATGTCGCTGCTGATTCAGGGCGGCTCGTTAACGCTTATGGCCAGATGGCTAAAAGTAGAGGTGCCTGTTGGTACCGTGCCCAACCGACGTGGCCCGCTGGGTATCCTGCCAGAAAATGATTTTGAACTGTTTGTGTATGGGGTAGAGAACCAAGATTTAGACGATGTGCCCATCCGTTTACTGCGTTTCCCCTCTGGGGCACTGATTTCTGCCCTATTTCGCGATCACGCCATGCTTCACCCCAAGGGGAGCACGCGCCTAAAGCTCGGCGATGTAATCTGTGTTATTGGCCGCTCAACCGATTTAAACGCCCTTAATCGGCTATTTAATGGCGATGCCAAGCTTAAACAGGAGCGCGCCTTCTTCGGTACCTTTACCTTAGATGGCACCGCACAGATGCAGGATGTCGCCCAGGCGTATGGCCTAACACTAAGCCCTGGCGAGCAGAACATAACCCTAGCTGAGTTTATGGCGCTACGAGTAGGCGGACACCCCGTATTAGGCGATGACGTAGACTGGCACGGCATTCATTGGGTGGTCAGTGATATGGAAGGCGGAAAAATTACCCGTGTTGGCTTACGTTTGTACTAAAAGACGTTGACTTAAAAAGGAAAGCTGTTAGTATATGCACCCGTAAGCCGGAGGGATGGCAGAGCGGTTGAATGCACCGGTCTTGAAAACCGGCGTAGGTGAATAACCTACCCAGGGTTCGAATCCCTGTCCCTCCGCCAAAATATAGTTTCAGGTGTTCCCAGAGATACCAGAAACCCAGCAACGAAGCGCCTTAGGGCGCTTTTTTGCGTTCTATACGTTCCGTTCATTCCTTGACATCCCACCTTGAGAGGGGGCATAAGTGGGGGCATTAGCCGAAATCACGTTTTTAGGTGCCCCCAATGACCCGAGCCACCAACAAGCTTTCAGCAACCGCTGTGCGCAATGCCAAGCCGAAGGAAAAAGCCTATAAGCTGTCCGATGGTGGCGGTATGTATTTGGAGATCACCCCCAGCGGTGGCACTTACTGGCGGCTGAAATATCGCTTCAACGGCAAAGAGAAGCGGCTGGCGCTTGGTATCTATCCAGAGACTACGCTGGCCCAAGCCCGAGAAAGGCGAGAGGATGCCCGCCGTCAGCTTGCCCAGGGGATTGACCCGAGCGCAGCGAAGCAAGCCGAGCGACGTGCAAGCAAGGTAGCGGCTGCCAACACGCTGAACGCAGTGGCCACCGAATGGCTAGCCGTTCATAAAGATAAGGTGGTTCACGACCACTACCGTCACGACAAGCGCCGCCTAGAACTTCACTTGCTGCCGGTGTTGGGTAACCGTGTGCTTTCTGAGATTACGGCCCCAGAATTGCTTGATTGCCTGCGTAAGATCGAGAAGCAAGGCAAGCTAGAGACAGCCAAGCGAGTGCGCACCCTGGCGAGTATGATTTTTCGTTATGCCATAGCGACAGAGCGCGCCGACCGTGACCCCGCCGCCGATCTGAAAGGTGCCCTTAAATCGCCGCAGACAAAGCACCATCCCGCCATTACTGAACCGGATGAAATCGCCAAGCTGATGCGCGCTATTTACGCCTATTCAGGCGAGCCGGTAACGTTGGCCGCGCTCAAGTTGTCCGCGTTGGTGTTCGTTCGCCCTGGCGAGCTTCGCCGCGCTGAATGGGACGCGATCAACCTGGAAGAAGCAACCTGGAAGTTCACCCCGAGCAAAAATGGCCCGCCGCTAATCGTGCCGTTGGCTTCGCAAGCAATCGAGGTGCTGACCGATCTACACGACCTAACCGGACGAAGCCGGTATGTGTTCCCAGGTGCTAGAAGCCGTGAACGCCCAATGAGTGAGAACGCTATTACGGCCGCCATGGCTGGTATGGGCTACAAAGGCCGAATGACCGCCCACGGCTTTAGGGCCATGGCCCGCACGGTGCTAGAGGAGCGCTTAAACTTCCCGCCAGCCCACATTGAGCAGCAGTTGGCCCACGTAGTAAGAGATGCCAATGGGCGCGCCTACAACCGGACGGCATTTCTTGAGCAGCGCCGCGCCATGCTGCAGGCGTGGGCCGACTATCTAGATGCTTTGCGTGATGGTGTCCAAAATGTGGTGCCGATAAGGGGGCAAGTATGAGCGATGCAAATGAGTTTGGAGTGCTTAACGAAAAAATTGTACAGCTTGAAGCATGGACGGTGAAGCAAGCGCATCAAGCTAATCGTGATTGGAATGAAAATGCCCGCCAAAAATATCTTCCTTGTGGGCCTGTATTTCAATGGACTGCTTGGAATGAAATCCTGCCAGACTTTCAGAAAGCATATGAGCAGCAGCCTGATTCTAAAATTCTTTTTAAAGCTCTAAGCATATGCTTGAGTCGAGGACTTCCAGCTCCTGCATGGTGTTCGAAAGCATTCCTAAAATCATGGCGAAAAGTGGAAAACTACGAGACGCGTACGTTAGATGAAGCATTTGCCCATAGCAATAAGGGCATTAATTTACGTCATGCTAAGCGTAAGCGATTGCTTGCAGATAAAGTCACAATAGATGTGATTTTAGCGATTGAAGACGGTGCGAGCACAGAAAATGCTTTGCGCGAAATAGCTAAGGAAATAGGTGTTTCTTATGAGTTGGCCAGAGAATGGTATTACGACCGTCGTGCTAGGTTCGACTTTCTAGGAAAATCTGAAAAACCGTAGAAGGATTATAATTGCTTGGGATTACATCCTGTTCCTGTTCGTACCACAACAGACAGGGTGAACCTATATGAGCCAATCCAACCGTAAAACCCTCATTAAACGCCGTGAAGTGCTGGCGCGCACAGCGCTAGCAAACTCCACCCTATATCGGCTGATGAAAGATGGCACTTTTCCCCAGTCTGTTCAGATTGGCCCGCGCTCAGTGGCATGGGTAGAAGATGAGATAGACCAGTGGATTCAGCAGCGTATCGAGAGCGCCCAGCAGCAGAAGGGGGCCGCGTGATGTTGACTTTATCCCATACGTTCCCCTATGCTTCACTTGCTGGCGCAAAATCGTCAGTCGGGCGTAGGAACCCGTTTACCTCTAGGCGCAACAGCGCCCCCATATTAGCAGGCGCTTTTTTTGTGCCCGCTAAATGTTATGGCGGCTGTGCGTGGGCAAGCTTCGGCTTGGCCGGTTTCCTAGAGTGCCGGTTTCCTACCCTGCGTACAGTCGCCACCCAATCCCGTAGGAAGGATCGTGGCGACTCCTTAACTCTAGGAGTGTCACCAATGACGGCATCAATCCGCCTATCTAATCTTGTTACCCGCAGCTTATCCAGTCGCGCCGCTGCCCATCGGGCCATGGCTAAAAGTGCCTTGTTTGCCGATAGCAGCGCCAGCACCCGCCTAAAGCGTTACAACCACCACATCGAAAAAGCCGAGCTACTAGAAGCCCGCGCCCTGAATACTGCCAAGCGCAGTGTAGGGGGTGAAGCGTGAACACCAACCAAAAAACGCACCTACACGACCTTGAGGACATCTTGGGCGCTGTATATGGCCTAGCCGACATGCTGGAGCAAAGCGGCAGCCATGAAGGCAGCGAAGACGAAGCGCCAGCCCTTAGCCGCTTTCATCGTGGCTGTATGACTACGGCTATAAAGCACTTGGCTAACCGCGCTAGCTCGCTAGTTGACATCATCGGGGAGCAAGAGGCCAGCAAGGCAGGAGGCACCGATGCTAAATGAGCTCTACTTGACCGGCATTCTCCGCACGATGCGAGAAGAAGCCGAGACAGCCGAGCGCCGCGAAGAAGACATAAGCCCCGCCGCGCTAGTTCAGTTTGCCCAGATGATTGAAGACTCAGTTTACAAAGGTGACGCCGCCATGCCCCGTACAAACACTAATGATTATGTCCGCCAGCTAGAGAACACCATTAGCGACTATACCCAACAGCTAGAGCAAATGACGCTTGCCGGTGAAGACCTTTTGAAGCTGGAGTCTTTGCTCAAAGCTATTGTGGCCCTGCTGGATAAGGATGCGTTCGATTTAGCCAAGGATGCCGAGCGGCTAGCCTGCGTTGGGCATGAGCTTGCTAAATATAGAGCTGAATACTTTATGGATGCGGCAGACTGCCTTGAGGCGACAATTTCACAGCTAGAAGTAGAGTTCGAAGAAGAAAAGGAAAAAGTGATTTTTGCCGAAGAGGGGGAGGTGTAACCATGGCCGCGCCGTTCAATAAAAAGCGCGGCCCTGAGGGGGGCCGCGCCGATCTTTCGAAGCCGTCTTGCAAGATCAATCCTAACACCCAGCAAGGCATGGTGCTAGAGGTTTTGCGCCAGCACCCCGCAAGCGCTTTTGAGTTGCAGCACTTGCTTCCCCTGGCAGATGCCCGCGCCGTGGTGCGTGATCTGAAAAAGAAAGGCTTTCCGATCGACACGGTAGAAGCGCCCAACCCAAACCAGAATGCTCGCTGTAAGACGATAAAGCGGTATCGCCTAATAGAAGCGCAGTGAGTCAACAGTGAGCCTCTTAGAGAGGCTCACTTCTGGAGGACGCTATGCCCAGGAAAAAGCGCGACAGCGTGGCGACACCTGGCGGCTTTCTCGCACTGCCCAAGCTGCTGATGGAACAGCGAGACTTTAGAGAGCTGTCGCCGTCAGCCTTGAAGGTGTTAATGGTACTGGGAAGCCAGTACAACGGTCGCAACAATGGCGATCTGTCCGCCACCCATTCAATGATGGAGGACTGGGGAGGGATGGCCAAGGCGACGTTAGCCAAGGCGTTACGCGAGCTGCAAGACCGCGAGTTAATCGTTAAGACCAGAGAGAACCGGCACGGCAGAGAAGGTGCCCGCTGTGCGCTGTTTGCCTTGACGTGGCAGACCATAGACGATTGCCCAGGTAAAGACCTAGACACGCCGCCTAGCATCGTGCCCAGGCGCAAGTTATCGAGAGGCTAAGGAATCCCACCAAGCGGTGGGATTTTTTTTGCATTTAGCTTTTGTTATTGAACAGTCATTCGATTTTAACCGCGTTCAAAAATTGAACCCTATAGGGCTAAAAATTGAACCCTTATTTATAAAGCGGTCGTTTTGCTCCAAATAAGGGGCTAAAAATTGAACCCTTATCCCATTATTTCGATTTTTACCGCGTTCAATAATTGAACACCCTTCTAGAGTTACCACGTCAGTGAGCTTTTAGCAGGGAACACAACAGAGAGAACGGCACAGAGAGAGAAGCCAAGGCGTGAGCAATAAGCGCCCACCTTGTAAGCAATCACAGTAATGGTGATATAAACAGTTATGTTATAACATTGCATTTATGGGCTAGGTGTTATAGCGACACCACCAGACGACCAACCGACAAGGTAACGAAAATGAAAGTGTCAGCACTACGTGAGCAGCGAAGCGCCAAAGTTGCGCAAATGAAGGGCATGATCGACAAAGCCACCGATGAAGGCCGCGATCTGTCAGCCGATGAAGCTAAGCAGTTTGAGACGCTCAAAGCAGAGGAGCGCGCCCTGGCCGGTCAGGTTGACCGAGCAGAGTATTTAGCCGAAGCCGAGCGCCGCAGCGTTGCCGCACCGGTAACCGGTGATGCTGGCGCAGACTTCAACAAGCTGGCGCGTCAGGTAAGCGTGATGAAGGTAATGCGCGCTCAGATGGAAGGCCGCAGCCTGGACGGTGTAGAAGCTGAATACGCCCAGGAGGCCGAGCGCCGCAGCGGTCGCAAAGCACAAGGCGCATTCGTGCCAATGGCTGCGCTAGAGACCCGGGCCAACACGACCGGCACCGCTGGCGAGATCACCCCAATTGACCACCGCCAAGACCAGTACATTGACGCGCTGCGCAACCGCTTACTGGCTCGCCGTCTTGGTATCCGTATTCTGTCTGGCTTATCGGGTGACGTGAGCATTCCGAAGCACGGCAGCGGCCTTGCTACCGGTTGGGTGACAGAAGGTGGAGCCGTGCCAGAAGGCGAAATGAGCTTTGGCGAGGTGAAGTTGTCACCTAAGCACGTAGGCGGCAAAACCGAAATGAGCCGCCAGCTTATCCAGCAATCAAGCCCAGACATCGAGCAGCTAGTTCGTGGCGATCTGTCCGCCTTGATTGCCCAGCAGATTGATAGCGCGATTCTGAACGGTTCCGGTGCTGCAGGTGAGCCGCAAGGCATTATCGGTGCCGCTGGCATTCAAACCGCCGACATTCCCACCACGTGGGCCGGTGTGCTTGGTTTATCCGAAATGCTAGAGCTTGAAAACCTGGAAGGCGCGGCTTGGCTATCAGCCCCAGGCGTGAAGACCACCCTTGGCAGCACTGAGAAGGTGGCCGGTTCCGGTTCTGGCTTCCTGCTGCAAAACGGCATGATGGACGATAAGCCCTACTGGTCTACTAATCAGATGCCCGCTAGTACGCTGCTGTTTGGCGACTTCTCGCAAGTGCTGCTAGGTATCTGGTCAGAGATCGACATCTTGGTGAACCCCTACGCTGAACCGGCTTATAGCCGTGGCGGTGTTCAGGTTCGCGCTATGGCGACCTGTGATGTGGCCCTACGCCACCCGCAAGGCTTCATCGTCGCAACCCCGGGCGCATAACCATGGAGCGCCGTGCTAGCAGTGAATTGAAGCCCAAGGGCCGCAAGCTGACCGGCTACGTTGCCCGCTTCGATGAACCCACTGACCTAGGGGAGTTCATCGAGGTGGTACGCGCTGGCGCGTTTACCCGCACGCTCGCCGGTACCGGTGCCCAAAACATCCGCGCTATTTACGAGCATGATGGCCGCGCACTGCTAGGACGGTTGGGCGCTGGTACGTTGCGGCTAACTGAGGATGCCGTGGGGCTGGCCTTCGAGATCGACCTACCCGACACCACCTTGGGCCATGACTTGGCCCACTTGGTGGAGCGTGGCGACGTGGCTGGCTGTTCGTTTGGCTTCCTGCCGGTGAGTGATGCGTGGTCAGAGCGTGAAGGCCGCGCCGTTCGTGAGCTCACAGACGTGGACTTGATCGAGGTCACCATAACCGCGTCACCCGCCTACGACACCACCAGCGTACAGGTTCGCGCCAGCCAGCCCCTAGGCATCCGACTTGCCCGCCTATACGTGGAGGCTTGCCAGTGAAGTTAATCAAGCGCCTATTTGAGAAGCGCGCCGCCGATGCCTACGACACCTACTGGAACCGCTTCACCGCTTCGCAAGACGTGGCAGGTGTGGCGGTGAACTCCAAGAGTGCCGAAGGTATCAGCGCCGTTTATGCTGCAGTAGCGGCCATTTCTGAGAGTGTGGCCAGCCTGCCGCTAGACATCTACCGCCGCACTGAGGATGGGCGCGAGAAGGCCCGAACCCATCCGCTGTTCAAGCTGTTGCACTCAGAGCCAAACGAACAGCAGACCGCGCTAGAGTTTCGGGAAATGCTTCAACGGCATGTTCTGTTACGTGGCAATGCTTATGCCGAGATCAAGTGGAACGCTGCCGGACGCATCGACAGCTTGAAGGCGCTTCACCCTGACAGTGTGAACGTGCTTATCACCCTAGACGATAAGCTGGTGTATGAGGTGACAGACCGGCACGGTAAGCGCCGCCGCCTGCTGGCGTCTGAGGTGCTTCACCTGCGTTACCACAGTGATGACGGCCTGATGGGGCGAAGCCCGATTGAGGTGGCCCGCGACACGGTAGGGCTGGCGCTAGCAGAGCGCACCCACGGGGAACGTATGTTTGCCCAGGGTACCAAGCTATCAGGCGTTATACAGACCCAGCCAGCGACCACCAAAGAGCAGGCCGCGCAAATACGCGACAGTTGGGCCGCTGGTCAAGGCGGTGTAAGTAACCACGGCAAGACTGCCGTTCTACCCGCTGGTGCCGAGTTCAAAACGGTAAGCATGACGCTTGAAGATGCCGAGTGGATAGAAGCCCGCCGTATGAGCGTGGAGGAGGTGGCCCGCCTGTTCCGTGTCCCGCCGGTGCTTATTGGCGATCTGCGAGAGGCCAACTACTCCAACGCGGTAGAGCTTGGCCGGTACTTTGTGACCCATACCCTACGCCGTCACTTAGTGATGTGGGAGCAGGCAATCAACCGCGCCCTAATCAACGACCCCGCCACTTTCTACGCAGAGCATAATGTTGAAGGGCTACTGCGTGGCGATAGCCTCAAGCGCTCACAGTTCTATGAGCGGGGCATATCAGATGGTTGGATGCTGCGCAGCGAGGTGCGCCGCCTGGAGAACCTGCCCAGCATCGAAGGCATAGACGATGAAGAAGCTAAGGCACCTACCCCTTAATAGCGCCGCGTGGGCGCGTCTGCGTGCCCAGGTGCTAGCCGAGGAGCCGCTTTGTAGGCACTGCGCAGCGCTTGGGCTGGTGGAGCCTGCCACCGATGTTGACCACATTGTCAACGGTGAGGGCGACTACTCAGACGACAACCGCCGCGAGAACTTGCAGCCATTGTGCCACCCGTGCCACAGCCAGAAGACCCGCGCCGAGATGAGTGGCGGGGAGTTGGTGCTGGTGGGATGCGACACCAGTGGCCGACCCATTGACCCAAACCACCATTGGAACCGCTAAAAAATCACGAGGAACCGTGGCGACAGACACCGCCCCCCAACCTCTTTTTTATCGCTAACTGCCATGAAAACAACCGCCCGCCGCCACCGATCTGACAGCGCCAAAGCGGCCATAGCCGCCGCCCAGGCCGCCGCCATGGAGCCAATAGCGCCACCGGCTTGCGTTCGCCTGCGTGAAAGTGACCGGCCCGTGTGGGCTGCCATAGTGACCGCTAGGGCGCGTGATACCTGGACGGACGCCGACCTTATTTTGGCTGGCCAGCTTGCCCGCACCTATGGCGACATAGCCCAGCTAGAGGAGTTGATCGACCAGCAAGGCATGATCTTAGGCGATCAGGTCAACCCCGCTTGTACGCTGCTGGATAAGATGAGCCGCCGCGCCCTGGCCATGGCACGGCAGCTAAAGATCGACACGATCAGCGTGGTGGGCAAGTCGCAAGACATCAACAAGAGCGCCGCACTAGAGCGCGATGCGCGCCAAGGCGTTGACGATGACGACGGCTTGATACCGAGAACACTGCAATGACCCGAGCCGAACGCATTATCAAATTTATTGAGCGCTATTGTGTAACGCCTGAGGGCGCTGGCGTGGGTAAGCCGATGGTGCTGGCTAAGTTTCAGAAGCAATTCATCATCGACGTTTACGACAACCCCGCCGGTACCCGCCGCGCTATTCTGTCCGTTGGCCGCAAGAACGGCAAAACCGGCCTTATCGCCGCGCTACTGCTGGCGCATTTGGTAGGCCCAGAGGTGAAGCAAAACAGCCAGCTAGTTAGCGGGGCGATGAGCCGCGACCAAGCCGCGCTGGTGTTTAACCTGGCTTCAAAGATGGTGCAGATGTCGCCCGAGCTTTCCAAGATCGTGCGCATTGTGCCCAGCGGCAAGCGGCTTATTGGTCTGACAATGAACACTGAGTTTAAGGCGCTGGCAGCCGATGGCAAAACCGCCCACGGTCTTAGCCCCGTGCTGGCCATACTGGACGAAGTGGGGCAGGTACGTGGGCCGCAATCTGACTTTGTGGACGCGATCACCACCAGCCAAGGCGCACACGAAAACCCGCTAATAATCACGATCAGCACCCAGGCCGCCAACGATGCCGACTTGCTAAGCGAGTGGATAGACGACGCCCTAAGGTCGAAAGACCCACGTACTGTTTGCCACTTGTACACCGCGCCCGCTGACTGCGATCTGATGGACGTTGAAGCATGGCGCGCTGCCAACCCTGCGTTGGGCATCTTCCGAAGTGAAGACGATATGCGCGAGCAGATGGCCCAGGCCGAGCGAATGCCGAGCATGTCTAACAGTGCCCGCAACCTGCTACTTAACCAGCGTGTCAGCCTAGACAGCCCGTTCATTAGCCCAGACGTATGGGCAGACTGTGCAGCCGCGCCGCTGCCGTTTGATGGGCCGGTGTTTGGTGGGCTTGATCTGTCAGCCCGTACCGACTTAACCGCCCTGGCGCTAGTGGGCAAGGTCGAGGGCGTATGGCAGGTTCAAATCTACTTTTGGACGCCAGAGCAAGGCATTTTCGACCGAGCTAAAAAAGACCGCGCCCCCTATGACGTGTGGGCGCGTGATGGCTTCCTGCGAACTACCCCAGGCGCAACCGTGGACTATGAGGCGGTAGCCGCTGACCTAGGCGACATACTGCAAGACGTAGACCTTCACGCCCTGGCCTTTGACCGCTGGCGCATCGACATCTTCAAGAAAGAGCTAGACCGCCTTGGCATAGAGTTGCCGCTGGTACCCCACGGGCAAGGCTTCCGCGATATGGCCCCAGCACTTGACGCACTTGAAGCCGAGTTGCTGAACGGACGCATAGCCCACGGCAACCACCCCGTTTTGACAATGTGCGCCGCCAATGCGGTCGCTGTAACGGATCCCGCTGGCGCTCGCAAGCTAGACAAATCCCGCCGTACTGGACGCATTGACGGCATTCAAGCCTTGGCGATGGCCATGGGGGCCGCCCAGTCAGCCGAAGAACCCGCCACCATTGAAACAGAGGTTTTATTCGTATGAGCGTTTCACTTGAAGAAGCAAAGGCCCATCTTCGCTTGATAGATGAAGACGACGCCGAAGACGGCTTGATTACCGGCTTAATTGAGGCCGCTGTTGGCTACGTGAGCGAGTACCTAGGCGATGACCTACCTGAACCGATGCCCGCGCCTGTGCGTGCTGCTGTGCTGCTACTGGTGGCCGATCTATTCGAGAACAGAGAGCGCCAAAGCGTGGGAGTAGGTAGCTACCAGCAAAACCCCACCTTCCAACTTTTGCTAAACCCGTACCGGTCTAACGAGGTTTTCTAATGGGCGACCTGAAAAGCGAGTTTGCATGGAACGAACGACCCGCCGGAGAATATCGCACCGACCGCCTGGAAGAAGAACGCGAACGTTTAAAGCGGCGCTTGGTGTGGGCAATGCGTAAGCAGGACGCCCAAGCCATTGAACGCTTAAACCAGCGGATTGAAGCGCTAGAGGATGCGATCGACGACGACTTGGCCCCAGGGTGCCCCGCTAATAGATTTGAGCGTTATCGTGGTGTTTGGTGACACAGCAATTTAGGGGGCATATATGGGGGCACAATCAAAACGAAGGGGTGATAAAGTCCAGCTATGTAAGCGTTTAAAGGGTGCTTTGTGAGAGACTGTCCCTCCGCCACCTAATATGAAAAAAGCTCCTGGTTCGTCAGGGGCTTTTTCATTTCTAAGCTTTACACTTCTTGCGAAGCAAGTCTTCTCTACCTTATTCACTTCATCGTGTGCTAGATGAGTGTCCGCGTAAAAAGCCGGGCTGATTCAAATATCGTACTGCTCGCGCGCATAATCGCCCAGTCCCACCGCATCAAGCCGCGCAAGTGGAGCAAGGAAAGTCACTTGAATAACACCTGGTGCCCGTCCAATTTCGATTGCACCATTTATTGTGGCTCGGTTTCGAACTTCAGCGACACCCACATCAAGCAGCTTTGCGGCACGCTCCAGACCGTTCTCGATTGCATCATTCAGGTTAGCTGCGGTGCCAATCACAGATATTGGCGCTAGCGTTTCGATTTCTGAAACTCCCCATTTCTGTGCCAGTCGCTGACCTTTTGCTTTTTCCGAAGCACTGAAAGGTTTTGCTAACGGAGGTAGATCCTCTAGCAGAGGAAACAGTACCGGGCCGTCTAGAGGGTAATTCTTCACGACCTCGACCTGTAAAGTTACACTTCCAGCAACGTCCATTGTATGGCCTGCAATCTCGCCATCGCCTTGACCTGCATGCATATCCCCCATGTAAACCCCAGCTCCAGGCACCTTTACTGGTGCAATCAGAATCGCACCTGCGCGAACTGCATCGATATCCATATGCCCATCGGTCTTATGCTTGGCTAACTGTTCGACCGTAATGCCATACTCATGTGGCGCTCCTACCAGGAAAGCTCCAAAATCGCCTGCATTATGACTGTCGGGCATTGGCATTGAGGGGCAGGTGCCTAGTTGCCCCATAAAAGGACGAGTTCGAACCAGAGTCCCGGGCATATCCGAAGGGGCATAGTTGAGAATGGAATGCTGTCGGCTTCCATCAGGGAGGGCAGAGTAATGGTCGGCTTTTTGTGCGATAAGAGCGGCTACATTGCTTGGAACCGTGAGCCCGACTGTGCGGGCCTCGTCAAAGGTCACGGTGTAGCCATGTACGATTTCAAACGGGGTGACAGGGTTATTACAAACATCACACTTCACTGAATCTTGCCCGCTGCCCTCGATATGAGTTTCTGGCCAGATGGTGTCACAGACCGGGCAGCGAGCCGCGACATAGGGGTCGCCAAGGCAGAATCCTTCGGGGGAGCTATCATGCCCCGATGCGGTGGCAATGGAGGTGACGGTGATTTCACGGATACGAATAGCAATGCCATCACCAACTTCTGCACCCTCTACAAAAACGGGTTTGGTTACTTCATGCCCACCACGCAGGCGGGGAGTAATCATGGGTCCCCAACATCCCGGGGCTGTATTTGCAATAATAGTGCCGCCATTTTCAACGGGACCTAGCATGGGTGCTCCAGGATCTAGCACGCTATTAGTGAACTCCTGCACCACAACGCTGCGGCGTGCCTTCGAAGATGCGGTTGTTACATTTTGCATAACAATATCCCTCTGTTTTCTTAAGATAGGAAAAATTAGCTCTCCATCACTTATCTCAAGGGGCAACCTTGAGCCTCTCGCTGCGACGACGCAAAAGCTCCATCGTCATCAATAGCAACGTCGAAAGTAGAATCAGAATGGTGGCCATCGCCGCTATGGCTGGACTGATGTTCTCCCGGATACCGGAAAACATCTGGATCGGCAAAGTACGCTCGGTTGGACTGGCAATGAACAGCGCCACCACTACTTCATCAAATGAAGTGGCAAAAGCGAATAACCCTCCAGAAACCATACCCGGTACGATTTGCGGTAACACCACGGTAAAAAATACTCGAAGCGGGCTAGCGCCCAGGCTTGCCCCAGCACGCATCTGATTGAAATCGAACCCCTGTAGCGTGGCATTCACAGTAATTACCACAAAAGGTACACCAAGAACGGTATGCGCCAGCACTAGTCCCGTGTATGAATTGAGCAAGCCTACCTGAGCAAAAAAGAAATACATGCCCACTGCCACGATGACTAACGGTACCACCATCGGTGAAATTAAAAGGGCAATGATCAGCCCCTTGCCTGGAAAATCCGCACGATTAAGGCCCACAGCCGCCAGGGTGCCGAACGTCATGGCCAGCACCGTCGCCAACGGTGCCACTATAAGACTGTTCTTGAGCGACTCCATCCATGGGCCAGCGCTGAAAATTTCTTCGTACCAGCGCAGCGAGAAGCCGGGTAACGGATAAGTTAAAAAGGAACCGCTGCTAAACGATAGCGGAATGATTACAAAGACCGGGGCAATAAGAAACAGCAGGACCAGACCGCAAAAAACGCGGAACAGCCAGAACCATAGTTTCTCTACCGGAGATGCATAAGGAGGCAAGGCCATTACTTAACTCCCAATTAACTGCTTGCGATTTACCAAACGGTGATAAACCAGATAGAGCATGAGTGTTAATGCCAACAGGATACTGCCCAGTGCCGCCGCCATGCCCCAGTTATTAGTGGTATTGGTGTAGTAGGCGACGTAATAGCTGACCATCTGATCCGCCGGACCACCCACCAAGGCTGGTGTTATGTAGTATCCCAATGCCATGATGAATACCAGAATGGTGCCTGCTGCTACCCCAGAAATCGTCTGCGGTGCATAGACCTGCCAGAAAGCCGCAAAAGGTTGTGCGCCTAGTGATACCGCCGCGCGCTGATAGCTGGGCGAGATACCCTTCATCACGCTGTAAAGCGGCAATACCATGAACGGCAACAAGATATGTACCATGGCAAAGAAGACACCGATTCGATTGAACACCAATTGCAAAGGCGTATCGATTATCCCCGAAGCGATCAAACTCTGATTCACCAGACCATTGGATTGCAGCAAGATGATCCAGGCCGCCGTGCGTACTAAAAGTGAGGTCCAGAAGGGCAACAGCACCAGTATCATCAATAGATTGCTGGTTTTGGGCGGTAGTGTTGCCAAGAGGTAGGCGAGTGGGAAGCCTAGTACCAGACAGATTAACGTCACTCCACCGGCTATCACCATGGTGCGCTTAAACACTGATTGATAAATTCGATCCTGAGCATCGATGCGCTGAATCTCACCGTCAGTGCCACGCTCTAGATCCAGTGATGCCAGTACATATCGATCAGTGATCGGTGGTGAAGCGCGCTGAATCTCTAGCCACGTGGTGTTTTCACCCCATGCTGGATCTATCTCTGCTAGTGTCTCGGTCCAGTTTTCGCTACTTGCCGGTAGCCCTCGTAGAGTGCGTACCAACAATCCGCGATACTGGCTATTTTCATAGTTGAGACGGCGGCCGATTTTACCTAAGCCACCGCCAATGCGTGAGTCACGCAATTCAGTAGCAAATGCGGCAAAGGTTGCTTCTTCAGGGAGATCGATACCATTCCATTGCTGCAAACCAGCCACTGTGTTTGGCATGACTGATTCTAGCTCTGTGTTATCCACGCTGCGCCACAGCATGCTGCCGATGGGAAGCACAAAAAACACGATCAAAAATAGCGCGAGCGGTGCCACAAGTCCGATAGCCTTAAACTTGCGTAAGCGATCGGCGCGCTTAAGTTTCGTTTTAAGATTTGCTTCGGGCGGTTCCTTCGGCCTCGCTGCAACTGAATGATTGCTCATGGCTCCCCCAGCGAAGTATTTGATGACGCCTAGGCTTAGCCGTGACGTTCAATCAATAGAACAGCGGTCCGAAGACCGCTGTCAGCACCTTCGATTAGCGCGTCGCCCAAGCATTAAAGCGTTGTTCCAACTGTTCGCCATAATCCACCCAGAAGCCAGTATCAATAGCAAGCGCACCTTCCAGGTTGTCGGCATGCGTTGGCATGCGTTGAGCCTGTTCTTCATCAAGTTGCTCAATGGCATCTATATGCACTGGACCATAGGGTATTTCACTGGAATAAACCGCCTGGTTTTCGGGCTGGCTGGCGAACTCGATAAACTGATAGGCCTCATCCACGTAATCACTGCCCGAGACAATTGCCCAATAATCAAGGTCGTAGAGGCTACCATTCCAGACGATTTCAAGATTATTACCCTCTTCCTGTGCGGCGGCGATGCGGCCGTTGTAGGAGGAGGTCATGACCACATCGCCAGCAACCAGCCACTGAGGGGGTTGAGAACCGGCTTCCCACCACTGGATATGATCCTTGAGCTCGTCGAGCATTGCGAAAGCACGGTCAACGCCTTCATCCGTCATCAGTACATCATAAACTTCATCAGCGGGTACCCCGTCAGCCATCAGGGCAAATTCCAAGGTGTACTTGGCGCCTCGACGCAGGCCCCGGGTGCCCGGGAATTCTTCTACGTTCCAGAAATCCTCCCAAGATGTAGGGGCGGTATCAAGAGAGTCGGCATCATAAGCAAGCACTGTGGACCACACGAAGGTACCTACACCGCATTCATCAATGGCTGACTCAATCAATTCATCGCCAAGACCCAATCGTTCCCAGTCGATAGGTTCAAATAACCCTTCAAAGCAGCCGCGTACCAATTCGGGGGACTCCATTTCCACCAAATCCCAGCTGACATTGCCGGTCTCGACCATGGCTCGAATGCGCGAAAGCTCACCGTTATAATCTCCAGGCGTGAGGTTGATGCCCGTTTCTTCGGCAAAAGGACCGTAATAGGCCTGATTCATAGCATCACCGGAGGCGCCACCGAAGGAAATGACGGTCAACGCCTGGGCACTGGCCGATGTGGCTAGTCCAGCGACCAATAAACTGTTAACTGCCACAGCACGGGCTAACCGAGTACGCATCAAGTTGTTATTTTTCATGGTATTCTCCTGGTCGAAAGCGACTTTCAGTCAGTACTAAAAATGCACGTTGGAAAGCGTGCAGTGAACCATAGTTCCTCTACAAAGGCTTTTGGCGGGTGCTCAAGTGGCTAAGAAGTCACCAGCCATTAAGAAACGTTTAAGGCGCGAACATCTTCGTTTCGCCAACCAAGATCAACAACATCTCCTGGTTTCAATTGGCTCGAAAAGTCATCTACCGGCACTTTGGCTACAAAATTATTGTTGCCAGCAAGCTCACAACGCACTCTCAAGTGGTCACCTAAGTAGATAAATTCATGCACCTTGCCTTGTAAACGATTTGGAAGCTGGGTCGCAGCGCCGTTGAGCTTGACTCTTTCGGGGCGAATCGAAAGCCGAGTGGCATCGCCTTGAGAAAGGTTTGGGCCGAGTAGTGCCCCTGTGCTGAAACCTTCTCCGAAGGTCACTCGGCAATCTTGTCCCTCTACCGATTCGATACGACCAGGCAGAGTGTTGTTCTCGCCTATAAATTGTGCCACGAAAGCATTAGCGGGAAATTCGTAAAGATTGGTAGGGGTGTCAATCTGCTGGATGACGCCATCGTTAAATACCGCCACTCGATCCGACATGGTCAAAGCCTCGCTTTGATCATGAGTCACGAAGATCACCGTTAGCCCGAGTTGCTTATGAAGATGCTTTATCTCCAGTTGCATTCGTTCGCGTAACTGTTTGTCCAAGGCTCCTAAGGGTTCATCCATCAAGATCAATTGCGGCTCGAACACCAGTGACCGAGCTAATGCTACTCGCTGCTGCTGGCCTCCTGAAAGTTGCGTAGGGCGTCGCTTGGCGAATTCTCTAAGCTGAATCATATCTAAAATATCAGAGACCCTACGCTCGATTTCAGATGAAGGTAGGCGGCGGGTTTTCAGCGGATATCGAATATTTTCCTCTACTGTCATGTGCGGGAAAAGAGCATAGTTCTGAAACACCATGCCGAAGTTACGCTTATGGGGTGGCACGCTATTCAGACGCTGAGAGCCGAGGAAAATATCTCCGCTGGTAGGTACTTCAAAGCCCGCCAACATCATTAGGCAGGTCGTTTTGCCCGAGCCTGAAGGGCCCAGTAATGTGACGAATTCGCCCTTATGAATAGCGAGGTTGAGATCCTTTACGACTAGCTTTACTCCATCGTAGGTCTTTTGTATGCCTTCAAATCGAACCAAAGATGTCGAATGGTCTGAACTGGAGAGTGTCGTTTTAGTTGGCATCGATTTTCCCGCAGCATGAAGGAGGCGCGGTGACGTCGTTAAACAGTGAGACAATCACACTAAAATTTAGAATTATTAAAGAAGCATCAACAAGAGCTTAGCGTCGACATCCAGCACGTCAACTAGATAACCGTACTTCTATTTACTTTCTTTCAACGAAAAGATACGCATCGCTTTTACCATTATCAGCAGTGGCAGGCTTAAGTGCGGCCTTGAACCGAATGGGCAGTGCAGCGCTAGAAATGCTCTTCCGCGCTGCCGCTTTTAATAGTCAATCAGGCTGCGACGTTTTTTTGGAGATGGAGGTAGAGGGGGTCAAACTCGCCTGCTTCTTGTAGCTTTTGCCAGTCAGGTACCGTCATTTTAACTTTCACATTGCTGATCAAACCGTCGGCACGAAGTGCCTGCAATACGCGGTTGGTGTGAACTTGAGTAATACCAGTGGCATCTGCAAGCTCCGCCTGGGTAGCTGGCATCTCAAAAGATTCATCATCCGCAAGGCCTACCGCTTTCAAGCGCATTACCAGTTCACACAGTAAATGAGCGATTCGTGTGTAGGCTGGGCGTTGCCCATTGTTTAATAGCCACTCCCGAAAGATAGAAGCATGCACGAGCGTCTCGCGCCAGAAGGCAGCGGTAAGTCGAGGATAACGCTCGCATAGATTGCGTAGATCCTTGTGCTGAATAAAACCAAGCTTGCAAGGACTAATCGAGGCGATATTAATATCTATCACCTTCAGATGCAGGCTTTGCATGTCGGGAAGGTCGCCAGGTACATACAGGGCGAGTATCTGGCGCTTACCCTCAGCCGTCATTTTATAGATACACGTATAGCCTTCAAGAATCATAAAGCACTGAGTGGGGTGGTCTCCAATCTTTACGATGTCTTGATTAGTCTTGATGTCGGATACTTTGATGGGCAGTTCTTTCAGCCCTTGTTTCTCCTCATCAGTAAGAGGGAAGATACTTTCCAGCTTGCGGATCATGAGCTGATTTGGAGTGATAATTGCTGTAGCCATACCTGTTAACTCCACAAGACGCAATAATGAAGCTCTGAGCCCCTTTATCGGTACTTATATGATCCGGCTAGTCGCCAGTGGCAGCACGATGACTGCCACTGGTAACTAGTTGTTCGCGCCACTAGCTTTTAACGATAGCCATAACCGAGCTATCAAAATCCTGATCTATTGACCTGCGTGCCTCGCATACAGTCGCCGTAGGCCATTGTGTCACCGGATCGTTCGGCAACTGAACGGCAGTCAGCGGTTCTAGAAGAGGAGGGGCCTGAGCTGCAACCCACCAGGATTAGAGCGAGCTTGGTTTCAAGTAATAACTGCAATTTCATTACGCGGCGAGTAAATCGTCTCGCCGCCCTATAAATAACTCATTCGGTGATCGTCCACCTCTGGT